>JBBDIU010000115.1:0-16485 GCA_040880205.1 Cellvibrionaceae bacterium | reverse complement strand
CGGAAGTGCTGAAAACGCAGGAGCGGTTTTCAGCCTCACAAGGCGGCGCCATCAAGTTGGCATTTGGTGAAATATTCGGGTTAGAGTGCTGGGTTTTGCGAGCAAGAGCCCCGCAAAATGACAAGATGTTATCTCAACTGGCGATGACTCGGTTGCGACCCTGTTCCTTGGCTTGATAAAGCAGTTGGTCGGCGCGGTCAAGAAAGGCTTCGAGATTTTTATCTCGGTGGTCCACTGCTGTTACCCCCAGGCTAACCGTTACCGAGCAACTGTTGCCCTGATGGTAGATTTCATGGTGGTCGAGGGCGCTGCGAATACGTTCCGCCATCCGTATGGCGCCCGGGAGGTCGGCATCGGGACAGCAGATGGCAAATTCCTCTCCGCCCAGGCGGCCAATGAAGTCCGCGATGCGAATATTGTTGGTGCAAATCATGGTGAGTTCGATCAGGGCATTGTCACCCATTGAATGGCCGTAGCGGTCATTGACCGCCTTGAATTCATCGACATCGAGCATAATGACTGCCAACGACCGTTTGTGGCGCCTTGCCTGGGTAAACTCAATGTCGGCCCGTTCCCAAAAGTGTCGACGATTGTAGACACCGGTGAGTGGGTCTTGGGAGGCGAGGGTGGCCAGATTCCGATTGGCCTCGGCCAATAACTGTTGATGTTCCCGCAGGCGCAGAGCGGCGCGAATACGCGCGGCAAGAACGGGGTAAATAACAGGTTTGCACACATAGTCGTAGGCGCCCAGGTCCAACGCATGAACGATGACATCCTCGCTGCTGTCAGCGGACAGAAGGATGACCGGGACTCCCTGTATGCCGCGGGTGAGCTTCAGTCGCCGCAGAGTGGCAATTCCATCCACGGCGGGCATGTCCAGGATAATGATGTTGGCTTCAATCTTTTCTATCTGGCCCGAGGCAGCTTCACTGCCGAATCGGCTTACCTCGTAGCCCGAGCTGTGCAATTGGGCTTCCAGGGAGTCAGTGCTTTCGCCGGGATCATGGATGAGTAATATTCTGGCCATGTGCGAGTCCCGTTCGGAGGCACGCCCTTCGTCACTGATCCACGCGGAAATGCCTTGACCGATTACCACCAGTTTTTATTCCAGTTTTCGGGATTGGCCCAATAGCGTGGATTGTTCCAAGTGCGCACATGATTGTAGGACGCAAGGTCGTAACCGTAGCACACCATGGGTGGCTCCTCTATGTCGCTATCGAACTCGGCATAGCGCGTAAAACCGAGGGCGATAAAGTCGTTGAATGTCCAGGGGCCATTCCTGTTGACCAGCACCCAGATCCTCTGGCTGTGCAAGTTGCGCAACTGGGCCAGCTTTTGCAGGCCTTCGGACTTGTGCAAATGTTCCAGATAATCCGCGACCACGGTAAATTGGTAACGCCCCAGCTTGTGCCAATCGTGCTGCTCCGAGCCAATAGTCGTAACAGTCGCCTGATATTCCTCGGCCCAGTACTTGACCGCTTGGGGTGTATGGTTGGCGGCCACCAGGACCGTCCTGGGATGAAGATGGTGGAGCTGATGTAAAAGATGTTGCAGCGGTGTTTCTGTCATCGTTGCCATTTTGCTGCCATTGTCGTGAACACATCCTTCCCGGATTTGTCCGTCACGGGTAATGCCCGAGGGCTTACAAATTTCGATTCCCACTTCGCGCGGAGGTTCCTCGGACTTGTTTCCTCGGAGCTATGTTTAACGAGTTATTCAGAGGCTCCCCAAATACTGCAGCAGTGTCTGACAAAAGCGGAAGGCGTCCCACTCGTCGAATAACTGGTCGTTGGGGAACAGGGGTGTTTTGCCGTCGAGCCGGGTGAAGCCTTGGTTGGAGTGCAAGTTGGCGCTGGCGAGATTGCGGACGTTCTTCAGCGTTTCAATGACGATGGCCTGCCACTCCTCGTGTGCCTCCCTGTAACCGTTGGCGACCAGGCATTCAATCATCCACCGGGTGGGCATGTTCAGCTGCGGATGGCTGCCGTGGAGATCGTCGCGCAGATGACAGATGATGCGGGCAACTTGCTTATGGCGCAAGCGCGGGGAACGGGGCTGCTCAGGTCTCGGTTCCCGCAACTCCATGGCATAACTTGGCGCAAACATTTCCATTGATAGCTGCCTCCAATCGACCGCGAGTTGCGCCTTGCCAGTGGCCTTGTAGGCGCGCTGCATTAATGCGAACTAACTGCTAGTGCAAGATCACCGGTAATTCGTCGTTTTTGGGTGTCGTGTCCGAGTGCTTGTTGTCCCGCGTTTGCGATTTCGGACGGTGGCTCGCGGCGGCTTGGCTTTCAAGTGCTTGTGCCGCCTCGGCCTGTTCAACGCTGCGCTTTAATCGGGCCACTACCTGGCGCATGACGTCCATTGTCTGGCTGAGTTGATCCAGGGCCAGGAGTACAGCTTCTTTGTCGGCTTCAGTCTTTGTTTTCATTGTCTTGTCCGCCACTTGTTAGTTCAGGATACTGATTTGTTTGAGCCCAGCGCGTATGAGACCCTGCGGATTCTTCCGCGATATTCGCCACGGATCCGAGGCTATTCCCAACTCAAAGCGCCACCGGTCTGGTACTCGATAACCCGGGTTTCGAAGAAATTCTTTTCCTTGCGCAGGTCCATGATTTCGCTCATCCACGGGAAGGGGTTTTGCGCTCCCGCATATTGCTCTGGCAAGCCCAACTGGGCCAGCCGTCGGTTGGCGATGAAGTGCAGGTACTCCTCCATCATGGCCGCGTTCATTCCCAGCACACCGCGGGGCATGGAGTCGCGCGCAAATTGCACTTCCAGCTCCGTTCCTTCCAGGATCATCTGAATCACTTCCTTTTTGAACTGGTCGGTCCACAGATGCGGATTTTCCAGCTTGATCTGATTGATTACGTCGATACCGAAGTTCAAATGCATGGATTCGTCGCGCAAAATGTATTGGAACTGTTCGGCAACACCGGTCATTTTGTTGCGACGGCCCATGGACAGGATTTGCGTGAAGCCGCAGTAAAAGAAAATGCCTTCCGTCACCACGTAAAATGCGACCAGGTTGCGCATCAGTTCCTGGTCGGTCTCCGGAGTACCGGTTTTGAACGTGGGATCGCCGAGGGCCTGCGTATGTTTGAGACTCCACGCGGCTTTGTTGGCAACCGAGGGTAGCTCGCGATACATGTTGAATACTTCACCCTCCTCAATGCCCAGGGATTCAATGCAATACTGATAGGCATGAGTATGTATAGCCTCTTCAAAGGCTTGGCGCAAAATGTACTGCCGACATTCGGGATTGGTGATTAGGCGGTAAATGGCCAATACCAGGTTATTGGCAACCAGGGAGTCGGCCGTTGAAAAATAGCCGAGACTGCGCAAAACGATGCGGCGCTCGTCGTCACTCAGGATGTCGGAGTTTTTCCACAGGGAAATGTCGGCGGTCATGTTCACTTCCTGCGGCATCCAGTGATTGGCGCACCCGTCCAAATATTTTTGCCAAGCCCAGTCGTACTTGAACGGAACTAGCTGATTGAGGTCGGCGCGACAATTAATCATGGCTTTATCGTCGACTTCCACGCGTGCCGCACCCATCTCAAGCTCCGCCAGGCCTGGTGCCGGATCGAGACTATCGAGGGCCGCCTTGGCCGCGGCTATTGCGGTGTTGTCGACAGGGGTGGCGGAATCGTATGGGTTCGAGGAGGGTTCCGCCACGGCGGCCGATTGAGGCCCGGGTGACTTTTGCGGTGCGGCGGGTTCGTGCCGCTGCGATTGGGCGGTCGCCTCGGGCTGGTTGAATGTCTCGCCATGGGTCGCCTCTTCACGCGGGGTTGCCGCCGGATTGTTGGTAAAAGGCTGGTCTTCGTGGTATTCGTCCCAACTAAGCATATATAAAACCTACAACTTCACTAATGGATTTCACTATCGTTTAAAACCGTCTTTTAAAACCTTCGTTTCAAACAGCGTTTAACACGGCGTTTGCCTACTGCCGCGTATGGAATGGTCATTACTGACAGGCCTCGCAGTCTGGATCGTCCAGCGAGCAGGCCTTGGGCACCTCCGCCGGTGCCGCGGCACTGGACCCACCCGACATGGCGGCCGCCGAAACGGCCACTGCATTTAAGGTGCCGGTATCCACGGTGGATTTTTCCGTGGTGGTCGCCGCCAGCGCGCGCAGATAATAGGTGGTTTTTAGACCGCGGAACCAAGCCATCCGATAGGTCACGTCCAGCTTCTTGCCATTGGCTCCGGCGATATACAGATTCAGGCTTTGCGCTTGGTCGATCCATTTTTGCCGACGGCTGGCGGCTTCCACGATCCAACGCGGTTCCACTTCAAAAGCGGTTGCGTATAACGCTTTCAGATCAGCCGGTATTCGATCAATTTTTTGCACCGACCCTTCGTAATATTTCAAATCGTTGACCATGACGTTGTCCCACAGCCCACGATCTTTCAAATCATGGACGAGGTAGGGATTCACCACCGTGAATTCCCCGGACAGGTTGGATTTGACGTAGAGGTTCTGATAGGTCGGTTCAATGGATTGGGATACGCCCACAATATTGGCAATAGTCGCCGTGGGGGCGATGGCCATGACATTGGAGTTGCGCATTCCCTGGGTTTTCACTTTTTCCCGCAGGCTGTTCCAATCCAGGGTTTGACTGCGATCCACTTCAATGTATTGCGCCCCGCGGCTCTGAACCAATTGCTCCAGTGAGTCGATAGGCAGAATGCCCTTGCTCCACAGCGAGCCCTCGAAACTGGAATAGTTGCCGCGCTCAATCGCCAAATCGCTGGAAGCCTCAATGGCGTAATAGCCGATGGCTTCCATGGATTCGTCGGCAAATCGCACGGCTTCGTCAGAGCCGTAGGCAATGCGTTTTTTGTACAGTGCATCCTGAAAACCCATCACGCCCAGGCCGATGGGGCGGTGGCGCAAATTGGAGGCGCGCGCCGCCGGCACCGAGTAGTAATTAATGTCGATGACGTTGTCCAGCATGCGAATTGCGGTCTTGATGGTCTGTTGCAACTTGCCGCGGTTCAACTCGCCGTTTTCCACGTGCTGAGCCAGATTCACCGAACCCAGATTGCACACCGCAATTTCCTCGGCGGCCTTGGTGTTGAGCGTAATTTCCGTACACAGGTTGGAGGAATGCACTACGCCCACGTGCTGTTGCGGGCTGCGCAAATTGCAGCTGTCCTTGAAGGTGATCCAGGGGTGGCCGGTTTCAAACAGCATGCCGAGCATTTTGCGCCACAGGTCGATCGCCTTGATTTTCTTGAAGGGCTTGATCTTGCCCTCGGCTGCGAGCTGTTCGTATTCCGCGTAGCGTTGTTCAAAGGCCGGGCCGTACAAGTCGTGCAAGTCGGGCACGCTGTTGGGTGAGAAGAGCGTCCATTCCTTGTCTTCAAACACGCGCTTCATAAACAAGTCGGGCACCCAGTTGGCGGTGTTCATGTCGTGGGTGCGGCGGCGGTCGTCACCGGTGTTCTTGCGCAGTTCCAGAAACTCTTCCACGTCGATATGCCAGGTTTCCAGGTAGGCGCAGACCGCGCCCTTGCGCTTGCCGCCTTGGTTGACGGCCACCGCGGTGTCGTTGGCGACTTTCAGGAAGGGGACCACGCCTTGGGATTTGCCGTTGGTCCCTTTGATATAGGAACCCAGGCCGCGCACTGGCGTCCAGTCGTTGCCGAGCCCGCCCGCCCATTTCGAGAGCATGGCGTTGTCCTGAATAGCGCCGTAAATGCCGTGCAGGTCGTCGGGCACGGTGGTGAGATAGCAGGACGACAATTGTGGCCGTAGCGTGCCGGCGTTAAACAGTGTCGGTGTGGAGCTGACATAGTCAAAGGACGACAACAGTTGATAGAACTCGATAGCCCGCGCTTCTCTGTCCGCTTCCTCGGTGGCCAGCCCCATGGCGACGCGCATAAAAAACACCTGGGGCAATTCAAAGCGCACATTGTCGCTGTGAATAAAGTAGCGGTCGTACAATGTTTGCAATCCCAAGTAGGAAAATTGCAAGTCGCGGTCCGCGTCCAGGGCCCGGCCCAATTTCTCCAAGTCGAAATTCAGCAGTTCCGGCGACAGCAGCTCCAGTTGCACACCGCGGCGGATGTAGGCGGGCAGGGCCTTGGCGTACAGGGTGTGCATGTCCGCCTGGGTTGCGGTGGTCGCCACGCCCAGGAAACTCAGCGCCTCGGCGCGCAGCTTGTCGAGCAGCAGGCGTGCGGTGGCATAGGAGTAATTGGGTTCTTTTTCGACCAGGGTGCGGGTGGTGATTACCAGGGAGGTATTCACATCGGTAATGGAGACGCCGTCGTAGAGGTTGCGCAAGGCCTCACCGAGGATGGCTTGGGAATCCACGTCCTTTAATCCGGCACAGGCTTCGTTCACGATCACTTGAATACGATCCATGTCCAGCGGCTGTACTGAACCGTCCTCCATGGTGACGTTGAGTGTGGGGTGGTCCACGCTGGCTTGCTGTGCTTTCTTTTCCGCTCGGATACGCGCGCGCTGTTCGCGGTACAAGACGTAATCGCGGGCCACCTTGTGTTCGCCCGAGCGCATCAGTGCCAGTTCCACCTGATCTTGAATTTCCTCAATATGGATGGTGCCACCCGAGGGCATGCGCCGCTTAAAGGTTGAGCTGATTTGTTCGGTCAGGGATTCCACTAGTTCGTGAATGCGGCTGGACGCCGCCGCGGTACCACCTTCCACAGCCAGAAACGCCTTGGTAACGGCGACGGCAATTTTGCTGTCGTCGTAGGTCACCACCGTACCGTTGCGCTTGATAACGCGGATTTTCCCGGGTGCTGTCGCTGACATGGCGGAGCTACTGGTCGCTGGAGTGGGTGAACTGGTCGGTTGGGTACTGTGTTCAGTGTTTGATTGTTCGGTGTACATTGATGTCTCCGAATGAGGGCTGTTACCGGCACGTTTCGCGTGCTTTGACGTTGGCTCTTGGCGTTGATTCAGGGTTCGGCTTGTTGCAGAACCAGTTCTTGGACAAAACCGTCTTATCTATTGATTGTCGGTGTTGTTAATTGTCAATGTGTAATTTGTCGCTTGTGTGCTGGCCGAGAAAGCGGCCGCGTCGACATGTGCCGAACGGTCATTGTTATTACAGTCATGGTTTTTACGGCCATGGTTATTGACGGCGCAATCTCCGTTTTCCACCGTAGGGTTGAACAATAATTAGGTGAAGATCCTCGCCGCGGAGACCCCCGCGCGACGAGCTCTTTACCACCCATTGCCAACAGATTGTCATGTCCATCGACCCGTGACGAGGTCAACAGCCGGTGACCCATCAAGCTTGTCATTCAGCCCGGGGGCCATACAGCGGCGCCCGCGACCCGGCTTTGATGCGCCATGGGGTCCAATAGGACAGCAAGCGGTCCAAAACCCTATATATGGGGGTGCGAAGAATTTAACCTACAAGATAATGCGGTTTAGGGATGAATGCAAGGCCATAAATGGCCCCATTTCCTGTGGATAAAATGTGGGTAACGACGTCGGTCAGTAGCTACTAATCGTCAATGCAGGACTGGGCGCCGCTAGGGGGAACAACAGCTTAAAGATTACACTTTATATTTTTTTTACATATTGTGGATGGAGAGATATGCCGTTGATTTTTAGTCCGTTTCGGAAGTCTCGGGCAGATTGGTCCTTTCCCGCGCCAAGTCGAATTGGCTGCTTTGTCGCTCCCGCTGGAGCACTTCCTCGCGGTGTACCGGCAGCGAGCGAGGTGCGTCGATACCGATGCGCACCTGATTGCTGCGCTGAGAGAGAACGGTAATCTTGATGTCGTCTCCGATAACGAAGGATTCACCCTTGCGGCGGCTGAGAATAAGCACGGTAGTCTCCATGTAGTTTTCGCTGGGACTGATGCTCGGCAGTATACGTGAAGGCGATGGAGGTGCCAGATGCGGCAAAAAGTTTGGCCGGCAAATGAGAACCGGTTAGCGTTTGGGCGCCAAGCCGGTGGCATACACGCTGGGATCGGCGCCAGATTGCGAATAGGGGCGTCACTGGGGGTGGATGCCGCCATCCATGGAGAAGGGTGAACGGGCAGGTGCAGGTGGTCGCGTTAGTGATTCGATTCCTGTACCAGAAATTCCAATAGCGCTTTTTGCGAGTGCAGCCGGTTCTCGGCCTCGTCCCAAACCACGGAGATCTTCTCGTCTTCCAATAGCTCCGCGGACACCTCCTCGCCTCGGTGCGCCGGAAGGCAGTGCATGAAAAGCGCGTCGCTCTGGGCCAGAGCCATTAGGTCGTGATTGACTTGGAAACCCGCAAACCTGGCCAGTCGAGTTTCCTGTTCTTCCTCTTGGCCCATGGAGGCCCAAACATCGGTGGCTACCCAATCCGCGCCTTTTACCGCCTGGCGGGGATCGTGGGTGACAGTAACCCGGGCGGCATTGGCGGCAAGCAGTTTCGCATCGGGCTCGAAGCCTGCGGGACAGGCGACTCGCAACTCAAAGTCCCACAGGCGCGCGGCATTGATAAAGGATTGGCACATGTTATTGCCGTCGCCGATCCAGGTGACCACTTTGCCCTGGGGGTCGCCGCGCTGTTCCACATAGGTTTGAACGTCCGCCAACAACTGGCAGGGGTGAAAAGAATCGGTCAGCGCGTTGATTACCGGCACCCGCGAATAGTGCGCAAACCGCTCCGTCACCTCGTGGCCGAAGGTGCGAATCATGACAATATCCACCATGCGCGACAGCACCCGCGCGGAATCCTCAATGGGTTCTCCGCGGCCCAGCTGCGTATCGCGGGGAGATAAAAAAATCGATTGTCCGCCCAGTTGAGCCATGCCCGCTTCAAAGGAAACGCGAGTACGGGTTGAGGACTTCTCGAACACCATACCGAGAACCTTGCCTTGCATAGGCTGCGGTCCGCGCCCTTGTTTGTGCAACTGCTTCATTTCTATAGCCCGGTCGATCAAGCGCTTGGCTTCGCTGGCGCTCAAATCCAATAGCGTCAAAAAATGTCGGATGGCCATGGTTTTTACTCTCGCGTATGGGCGTTTCAGATCGAAAACGGTATAGCCGGCGGTCTGATGACAGCCGCCAATTCGGATAGGTCAGTGGTAACCGTGTAACAGCTCGGACAGGGTAGTGACAATCTCGTCGGCTTGGCGGTCCGACAGAATGAGCGGCGGCAGCAGCCGCACGACCCTGGCCGCGGTGACATTTATGACCAGTCCGCGTTGCAGGGCCAGTTTCACCAGATCGCCACAATCCTTGGTCAATTCAATACCCAGCATCAACCCGTGCCCGCGAATTTCCTTTACCAGGGGATGGCCTGCCAGGCGTTTCTTGAGTTCGGTTTGCATATGCTGGCCGAGTTGGGCCGCGCGCGGCATTAGCTGCTCGCTCTCAATCGTATCGAGCACTGCCTGCGCCGTGTGGCAGGCCAGGGGGTTACCGCCGAAAGTGGAGCCGTGGTTGCCGGGCTGGATAACCTGTGCCGCGTTTCCTTTCGCCAGACAGGCACCGATTGGAAAGCCGTTGCCCAGGCCCTTGGCAACGGTGACTACGTCGGGATAGATACCCCTGTGCTGGTAGGCAAAAAACTGGCCGGTGCGGCCCATGCCCGTTTGAATCTCATCCAGCATCAGCAACCACTTGTTTTGATCACACAGCGCGCGCAATTGATTTAAGTAGTCTTCGGCGGGTACATTGATGCCACCCTCGCCCTGAATGGGTTCGACAAACACGGCAACCACATTGCCGTTGTCGTTTGCCGCGTTTATTACCGCCTGCACGTCGTTAAAGGGCACGCGAATAAAACCTTCAACCAGTGGCTCGAACCACTCACGCACCTTGGCATTGCCGGTGGCGGACAGAGTCGCCATGGTGCGTCCGTGAAAACTGTCATCCATAACGATGACAGTTGGCAGACTAACACCTTGTTGGTGGCCGTACTTGCGTGCAATTTTTAGCGCCGCCTCGTTGGCTTCCGCCCCCGAATTGGAAAAGAATACGTTGTCCATGCCTGACAAGCGGCACAGGGTTTTCGCAAGCGCCTGTTGTGGTTGGCTGTTAAACAAATTGGAGGAATGGGTGAGTGTTTCCGCCTGTTCACAAATGGCCTTGGTCACTGCTGGATGCGCATGACCTAGCCCACACACGGCAATTCCCGCTAGCGCGTCCAGGTATTCCTTGCCCTGGCTATCCCACAGGCGCGCGCCCAGCCCTTTAACAAAGGTGGTATCTCCCCTTGCGTAGGCCGCCATCAATTCGGGTATACTCATGGACGTGTTCTTCCGTAAAAAACAGGGTTAAAAACAGTGTGATAGAAACAAAACAGGCAGCGCCTGCTGCCTGTTTTGTTGATGAATTCGAGTAAACGAGCAATGGTATAAGTAAATTTCACACTTGGCAATTGGTGTTGTACGGAGGTGCCGGGCGTTTTACAGTCGTTTCAGGTTGTTGTAGCCGCTGGTGTGCATTGCAGAGTCGCCAATATTGTGGTTGAAGGTAGGCGGCGAAATTCAGGTGTGAGAAGCTAATGGATGCCATAACGCTCGGATTGTTTGCCAGTCGCATTGAGGCGGTGTGCGACGAAATGGGCGCGGTACTGCGACGCAGCGCCTTTTCAACCAATATTAAGGATCGCCTCGATTTTTCCTGTGCGGTATTTGACGCCCGAGGCCACTTGTGTGCCCAGGCCGCCCATATCCCGGTTCATCTGGGCAGCATGGCTTACGCCATGGCGGACATCGTTTCCGGGCAGGATTGGCGCCCCGGCGATATGCTGGTCGTTAACGATCCCTATTTGGGCGGCACGCACCTTCCCGACGTCACTCTGATTGCGCCGGTTTTCGTGGCCGGCCAGTTGCTCGGTTTTGTGGCGAATCGTGCTCACCACGCCAACATTGGCGCCGATAGCCCCGGTTCCATGCCTATCTCCAGGACTCTGGAAGAGGAAGGCATCGTCATTCCGCCCACCTTCCTGCAGCGCAATGACATGATTCAAGCGGCATTATTCGCCCGATTGTGTGGCGAACAAGGAGAGGATTCCCTGGCAGCAGGGGATTTTCGGGCGCAGATCAGCGCCAATGCGATCGGTGTGAAACGCCTCGCCGCGTTGATCGAGGACAGTGGATCCAAGCACTATCAAACCTCGCTGGTAGCCCTGAACGACTATGCTGAACGCCTGGCCACCCGTACCTTGCAAGGGATTCCTCCCGGGCGTTACACATTCCGCGATGTCATGGACGACGACGGGGTGGGCGCCGAGAACATTCCCATCGTGGTCGCTTTGAACCTCGCCGAAGGTCGCGTCTCGGTGGACTTTGCCGGCACTGGTCCGCAGGTGTCTGGCAATATCAATTGTCCCTTGCCGGTAACAGCTGCCGCCGTGTTGTATGTGTTTCGCTGTTTGATGCCGTCGCGAATGCCGGCTTGCGCGGGCGCGTTTCGCCCCATTCAGCTCAGCGCTCCGCGCGCCACGCTAGTCAACGCCGAACGCCCAGCTGCTGTGGCAGCCGGCAATGTGGAGACGTCAAGCCGCATTGTGGACACAGCGTTGGGCGCCCTTGTTCAAGCGCTTCCCGACCGCGTTCCCGCCGCCAGCCAGGGCACCATGAACAACATTGCCATGGGCGCGCTGGCAAGTGGCCGATGCCGACGCTGGGATTACTACGAAACCATTGGCGGCGGTCTGGGTGCCAGCGCCAGGGGTCCCGGCTTGTCCGGTGTGCAAAGCCACATGACTAATACCCTTAATACACCGGTGGAAAGTGTGGAAACGCATTACCCTCTGCGTATCAGCCAATACGGTCTGCGCCAGGGCTCAGGTGGGGTGGGCCGATATGCTGGCGGCATGGGTCTGGTGCGCGAGTACCAGTTTCTCGCCGCGGCCGACGTGACCTTGCTGACCGAACGCCGTCGGCACCGCCCGTGGGGTAGCGCTGGGGGTGGCGACGGTTGCCCGGGAGAAAATACCTTGAACGGGAAGCCGCTGAATGGCAAATGTCAGTTACGGGTCCGAACGGGTGACAAACTCCGGATAGCGACCCCCGGGGGCGGCGCCTGGGGCCAACTGGGAACGCCGATTTCAAACGGGGGCCACCCTGGGTTAGAATGAGGGCCGTTTTGAGCTCCCGAGCCTGCGCTGGTAGGCCGTTCCAGCGCTTCAGGCTGGTACAGGCGAGGGTAAGAGTGACACGAAGCTTTTGTATTTTGCGCTTGTCCAACCTGTCCGTAATTGACTTCCGTTTACAGTTTCCGTCTTTACAGGTTTTAACCGCATCGGCCAATTACGCATGGCGTTTGCGAGGGCACCTTGATTCAGGTACACACTGTCTCAGGTACAAGTTGATTCAACCACACATTGCTCCAACCAGTCATTGCTTCAACCACAAATTGCTTCAGGCACTCATTGAACACGAGGTAAAGTATTACTCATGGATACAGACACACTGGAAACCATCAAACAGCAAATCGCCGACAATAAAGTCATCCTTTATATGAAGGGGTCACCGAGCGCGCCCCAGTGCGGGTTTTCCATGCGCACCTCGCAACAGATTATGGCCTGCGGACAACGCTTCGCCTATGTGGACGTGCTGGCCAACCCAGAGATTCGCGCTACTCTGCCTCAATACGCAAACTGGCCCACCTTCCCCCAACTGTGGGTAAACGGAGAGTTGATCGGTGGCTGCGACATCGTGGCTGAACTCCATGAAAAGGGCGAATTAAAACCCCTCATTGATCAGGCGATTGGCTCCGAGACTGAAACTGGTGCTCAGCAAAAATAAGTTCCGGTAGAATGGCACGGTTTCGGTTCTTCGGGGCCGAATCCGGGCCCTCTAACCCCGGCTTTATACTCCCCTTGATTTAGGACGGCTCGACATGGCTCCGAGGTTGGCTGCAATGCCACTCTTGCCGCGGCGTCGTTAATTCCCACCCTCAAACCTGTTAAAGTGTGATCCTGCGCACGCTCGCACCAGTGGCACTTCTTTCCCGTCATTCTGTCTGTTGGTAGATTGACTAAGCTATACCTCGTTAGCCTTGCGGGGAAATCAGGGTAAGATAGTAACCCGGCAATAAACGCTGCCGGGTTAATAGTGGCACATGCATCTGCCACCGTCGGCCTTGGGCCGGTGCGAGGCCGCGAAATACCAGCAGATTCGCGCACCTGCGCCAGCATTTCGCGGGCGACAATCAAATCGATCAGGGTGATCTATTTGATTGCCAGATTAATAGCAGGTTGGGAGCCTCTGGTATTCTCCTTCCCGGTATAGTCGCGAATGCGCGCACGGTCGGTTCGGTTCTCCGGCTGTTCTTGTTAATGGCTCTTGTTAATGGCTTTGTTACGAGAAGGAGCGTTTATTACACGCAGCGAGAGGCAGTAGCACTGAGGTTAACTTGATCGATATTCCCGGCTACAAGATCGTCCGTACTCTCGGCAGGGGGGGGATGGCTTCCGTGTACCTGGCGATCCAGGAGTCATTCGAGCGGGAAGTCGCCCTGAAGGTAATGAATGCCGCCCTGTCCGAGGACCCCAAGTTTACCGCTCGGTTTCTCCACGAAGCCCGCATCGTCAGCCGCTTGATGCACCCCAACATCGTGACCGTCTACGATGTGGGCGTGCAGGACAACCAGCATTATTTGTCCATGGAATACGTGCCGGGACTGGACCTAAAACACAAGCGCAAATTTCTGACCCCGCCGCAAAGTCTGCAGGTGATCCGGGACGTGGCCAAAGCACTGGATTACGCTGGTAAAAAAGGCTATGTGCACCGCGATGTAAAGCCGGAGAACATCATGCTGCACGACGAGGATGGCCGTGCGGTCCTCATGGATTTTGGCATTGCCTGTCTCGCCGACACCAGTTCGGGAATGACCCAGACCGGTACCGCAATCGGCACACCCCACTATATGAGCCCGGAACAGGCCAAGGGTCGACAGGTGGATTCCCGTTCCGATATCTACAGCCTCGGCGTGGTTCTGTACCTACTATTAACGGGTCATGTCCCCTACGACGCTGATTCGGCGGTCGCGGTTGGTATCAAGCACGTTCAGGACGATATTCCCCGTCTGCCCGGCAACTTGCTAGTGCTTCAACCCATTATCAACAAGGTACTGGCAAAAAATCCAAACGACCGTTATCAAAGTGGCGCGGAGCTGGTCGCTGCCATTGATGCGGTAACCGACGAAGATATCGAGGCAATTCAATTGGCCACCAAGCATTACGCCCTGGCCAACACGGAAGGCGACACATCGTCCGCCAGGCAGAAGGTTGCCCTGGCCAAAGGATCGGACCAAACCCTCGTGACCGCCGCGGCCCACGGCCCACGGCCCACGGCGGCGGCTGCCGAGGCGAGCACTCGCCGGCGCGGTGTCAGCGGTAGGCATCGTGCCATGCGGCGGCACACTCTGGGACAAACCCAGGCAGCGCCGGATATCGGGACATCCGCCACCGAGAGGGTGGGCGGCGGCATTCTGGCGGTGGAGGCGGAGGATACCCGCGATTACCACTCCCGGGAGGATGGCCAGCAAAAGCGCCTCTGGCCTTGGGTCGTTGCCGGCGGGCTCGTTCTGGTCCTATCCGGGACCGTCTTTTTTCGCGATTATTTACCGCCACCCATGGCGGCAATCGTCGACGACTATACCGATAGATCCGTGACCATTGGCAGCGACATCACCGAGAACCTGCGCGTTGCCATGGGTCTCTCAACCCCGCCGCCAGCGCGACTCGACAGTGCCCTACCCGAGCGCGCCGACGCGGAGGCGCGAGCGATACCCGAAGGTCTGGCGCTGCCGCTGAACAATGCGCCGTCTTTGGATTCGCTCGCACCACAAACGGCAGGGCAGGCCGTCACGGCGGGCAACCCACTGACCGGTGAGGACAGTGTCGTCAGCGAACGCGCGCGCAGTTTGCGTGATCAATTGGGGGAGGATCTGTCGGTAGCGCCCCAGTTGGCACAATTGTATCGAGATGCCCTGGGGGCGGTTCCGGACGACAAGAAGGCGGAATGGGGCCTGCGAGAGCTGCTCGATTACCACTACCGCCACCTGCGCAGCGCCTTGCAGGAGCGCGACCTGGATCAGGCGCAATCCTATTTTGAATCCCTGGAAGCCAGCTTTCCTCCCGGTGCCGGCGTCGTCGAGCTTGGCGGCGAGGAGAGTTACCAGCGTCTACAGGAACGCTTCGCATCGGCCAGCGAGGCACAAGACCACATTGAGCAGGGCGAGCGTTACCTTGCCGACGACGCACTAACTGCCCCGGAAGACGCCAATGCGTTGCAAGCTTTCCAGCGTGCTCTCGAAATTGATTCAGGTAATCCACTCGCCCAGGCGGGCGTACAGCGTATTGTCGAACGCCATGTCCAACTGACCAACGAGAGCATGGAACGTGGCGATCCCGAGACCGCCGCGCAGTTGGCGGACCGTGGCTTGCGTATTGATCCAGGCAGCGAAGAGCTGACTAGACTGGCGTCGGCGGCAAGTGCCCAGTTGGAGCGGCGGCGTCAAATGGAACAATTGGCCACGCTGGCACAGCGGCAAATGGATGCCGAAAACTATTTGTCCCCCAAGGGTGAAAGCGCCTACGATTACTATCGGCAGTTGCTGCAATTCGACGCTGGCAACAGCCAGGCCACCAACGGTCTCGCCCAACTGGAACGAAACTTGGTTCACACCATAGAAACTCACATCAACCGCAATCAGTTTGATCAGGCGCGCAACCTGTTGCTCGCGGCGCGGAATGCCTATGCCAACAGCGAGCGATTGACGGCACTGGAGCTGGCGCTCGACCGAGCGGTGGAAGCGGATTTCCTGTCCAGGCAGCCGCGGGTATCCAAGATTCTGGTGAGCAGTATCCAAACCGACAGCATTGGACAGGTTCAGGCCCAGACCCTGAACGCTGAGCGAACGCTTTATATCGGCTTCAGCTACGAAAATTTTGAATCGCGTACCTCCGTTGTGCAGGCTATGCTGTACGATGGTTCGCGCAGTATTCAGATCGCGCAGGTTCCGGTCATTGTCAGCGGCACTGATGGGGTCAAGTTTTTCCAAATTGATCGACCGGTCCAAGGTTTTTCCGAAGGCAGCTATAATATCGATCTCATGCTGAACGAGGATCGTTTGAATACCCTCTCTTTCAGGGTGGAACGAGCACAACCAATACGGCAGTCCTCGCAAGCCGCGGCGGCGGACGCATCGCAAAATAATGCGGTGTCCCAATAATAATGCGATCACCCAACGATCATGCGGTCTCTAAACTAGGGCACAATCTCATGCTGATTCGACTTTGTGTAATTCCGGCACTGGCAATGCTGACGGCTTGTCAAACACCACCCCAGACCCAGGAACTTCTGAATCGAAATGAACGCCTGCAAGTCCAGTTGGAAGAAGCGAAAGCGCAGATAGATGCGCTGACAGCGGAGCGCAACAGCAAACAGGAAGACATTGAAGACCTGAACCGAGTTATCACCGTCCTAAACACTGAAAAGTCCTCGCGGGTGCAAGAATCCAGCGGCCTGCGTAGCCGGGTAAGAGGCTTCG
>JBBDIU010000114.1:0-16515 GCA_040880205.1 Cellvibrionaceae bacterium | reverse complement strand
AGTCGCTAGTCTCTAATCCCTAGTCGCTAGTCATTTGGTTTTTACTAGCGACTAGGGATTAGAGACTAGCGACTGGTCTTTTAGGCCAGTAGTTCAATTGGTAGAGCACCGGTCTCCAAAACCGGCTGTTGGGGGTTCGAGTCCCTCCTGGCCTGCCATAACAGACGACGGAAGACAGAGGACGGAAGATGGTAATGCCGTCGTTCTGATTCCGAGTATCGAAAATCAGACAAGCGTGGGTGAGCTACACGCTTGTGAACAAGTTAGAGATAAGGTTGGCTTTCGCCAATGAATGCAAAAACAGATGTTCCAGCATACCGCTTGGACTTTTTCAAGTGGGCGCTTGTCGCGTTGCTCGTGGCAGGTGGTATTTTCGGCAATTCCTATTACTCCGAGATTTCACTTGTCTATCGAGTGCCTGCGCTGTTGGCCGGTACCCTGGTGGCGGTCTTCATTATTGTCAACACGGCCAAAGGTGCCGCATTGTGGAGCACCTTGAAAGAGTCCGTCGTTGAGGTGCGCAAGGTGGTGTGGCCTTCAATACCAGAGACCCATCAAACAACTCTGATCGTGGTTATCGTCGTTTTGCTGATGGCGGTAATACTCTGGGGTCTGGATTCTCTGTTGGGCTGGATAGCCTCTCTCATTCTGGGATAAGAGTGTTCGGTATGCCCGCGGGTTGCGCTTTACATGTCCGAACGACGTAGGCTCTGAAAGTATGCGAATTGACCAATCAGGACACCTACATGGCTAAACGTTGGTACGTGGTACATGCTTATTCGGGCTACGAAAAAAAGGTAGCCACCGCTCTGAAAGAGCGCATTGACATGCACGGCATGCAGGATAGCTTTGGCGAAATCATGGTCCCCACGGAGGAAGTGGTGGAAATGCGCGGCGGCCAAAAACGCAAAAGTGAGCGCAAATTTTTCCCCGGTTATGTCCTGGTCCAAATGGAACTGAACGATGCTACCTGGCATCTGGTGAAAGATACGCCACGCGTCATGGGCTTTATTGGTGGCAAGGCCGATCAGCCAGCGCCGATCACCGAAAAAGAAGCACAATCAATTTTGCAGCGGGTGGATGATTCGGTCGAGAAGCCCAAACCGAAAACCATTTTTGAGCCAGGTGAGATGGTCCGCGTTACTGATGGCCCCTTCAACGATTTCAACGGCGTCGTGGAAGAGGTTAACTACGAGAAGAACAAGCTGCAAGTGGCTGTATTGATCTTTGGTCGCTCGACACCGGTCGAGTTGGACTTTGGTCAGGTGGAGAAGACGTAAGATGTGAATGGTGAATAGTGAATGGTGAATCGAAAGTACGGGCATGCCCGGAAGTCGCGATTCACTTTTCACCATTTGCTATTCACTTCTAAAACCCAGGGGAGCCAATGACGGTTTGCCATCCAGCAAGCCCGAGGCGCTACCACCCACACTAGGAGTGCAAGAGCATGGCTAAGAAAATCGAAGCTTATATTAAGCTGCAAGTTGCCGCCGGACAGGCGAATCCGAGTCCGCCGGTTGGACCCGCCTTGGGGCAGCACGGCGTGAATATCATGGAGTTCTGCAAGGCGTTTAACGCGCAAACCCAGAACATGGACGCCGGAAGTCCCGTGCCCGTGGTCATCAGCGTGTACAGTGACCGCAGTTTTACCTTCACCATGAAAACCCCACCAGCGGCATTTCTGCTGCGCAAGATGGCAGGGGTCAAGAAAGGCAGTGGTCGACCCAATACTGACAAGGTTGGAAAGGTCACCCGTGCCCAACTGGAAGAAATTGCGACCATGAAGCAGCCCGATCTGACCGCGGCCGATATGGATGCCGCCGTGCGCACTATTGCCGGCAGCGCCAGAAGTGCCGGTTTTGAAGTGGAGGGCGTATAACGTGGCCAAGCTCAGCAAACGTCAAAAGTTGTTTAAAGAAAAAGTTGATGGCAGCAAGCTCTACGCCATCGACGAAGCAGTTACCCTGCTCAAGGAATTGGCCAACGCAAAATTTTCCGAAACCGTTGAAGCGGCAATCAATCTGGGCGTTGACCCCCGAAAATCCGACCAGGGTGTTCGCGGTGCAACCACTCTGCCGCACGGTGCCGGCAAGGATGTCCGCGTAGCGGTTTTTGCCCAAGGCGCCAACGCCGACGCGGCCAAGGACGCCGGTGCCGACCTGGTGGGAATGGACGACCTGGCCGAACAGGTCAAGGCGGGTAAGATGGATTTTGATGTGGTGATTGCCGAGCCAGCGGCCATGCGGGTTGTCGGTCAGTTAGGGCAGATCCTGGGCCCACGCGGCCTGATGCCGAATCCGAAAACCGGCACGGTAACGCCGGATGTCGTGGCGGCGGTTAAAAACGCCAAGGCGGGCCAGGTTCGCTATCGCGCTGACAAGGGCGGCATTATCCACGGCGGTATTGGCAAGATTTCCTTCGATACGCCGGCGATCAAGCAAAATCTGGAAGCGCTGATTGCCGATTTGAAAAAATCAAAGCCATCATCCTCAAAGGGTGTTTACCTCAAGCGAATTGCACTGAGCACCACCATGGGTCCCGGTTTGGTTATTGATCAGGCGTCCTTGGATATTTAGTTTTTATTGGTCGGTCGCGCGAGCGGCTGGCCGGAGCAGAACTTTGGGGTTTGCGGGTTTTTCCCGCAAGCTGTCAAAGACCGTAGGAGGAATTTTTCAGTCGCTAGTCGCTAATCTCTAGTCGCTAGTCGAAGAAATTCCTTAATCGATTGGAGGGGTGCCTTGGCACTTGATCCGAAAATCCTACGCAGATGGTGAGTCCCAATTCAGTTTATTTCTTTGATAGAGAATGAAGCTGGGTTTTGATCACCAAATTGGTTTTGCCAGCGGGTTCGGTAAGAGCTTGCCGGTAAAACTGTAATCGTGAGTGAATCGGTTCTACTAGTGACTAGCGATTAGTGACTAGCGACTGTTTCAAATCCAGGAGAAATCTCGTGGCATTAAGACTCGAAGGCAAGAAAGCGATTGTCGCCAGTGTTAACGAGACTGCCAGCAATGCTCTGTCACTGGTGATTGCCGACTCGCGCGGCGTTAATGTGACAGATATGACTGCCCTGAGAAAACTGGCGCGGGAAAACAAAGTGACCTTGCAGGTGATTCGCAATACTTTAGCGAAGCGCGCAATCGCGGGCACTGAGTTTGAATGTGTTCAGGAGGCTTTGGTCGGACCGTCTATTTTCGGTTTTTCAATGGAAGATCCGGGAGCGGCGGCTCGACTGTTCAAGGATTTCGCTAAACAAAACGAAAACTTTGAAATTAAAGCGCTTTCCGTGGGTGGCAAATTACTGGCCGCGCAACAAATTGATGCGTTAGCGACATTGCCGACTCGTGACGAGGCCTTGGCAAGGTTGGCTAGCGTGATGATTGCGCCGGTCATTAAGCTGGTTCGCACTTTCAATGAAGTGCCTACCAAGGTCACCCGGGTTGTTGCTGCAGTTGGCGACAAAAAACGTGAGGAAGCGGCCTGATACACTTGAGTGTGGATGGCAGCTCTTTGAAAGTAAACTAATTGAATATCTGGAGATCTGAGTCATGGCTCTATCAAAAGAAGACATTTTGAACGCCATCGCTGAAATGTCAGTAATGGATGTTGTTGAACTTGTAGAAGCAATGGAAGAAAAATTCGGTGTTTCGGCGCAAGCTGCTGTTGCAGTAGCGGCCGCTCCCGGAGCCGGTGAAGCGGCGCCGGCAGCGGAAGAGCAAACCGAATTTGACATCGTATTGACGGCGACCGGCGACAAGAAAGTCAACGTCATCAAGGCAGTACGTGCGATCACCGGGCTCGGCTTGAAAGAAGCCAAGGATCTGGTTGACGGCGCGCCTTCCACTGTGAAGGAAGCTGCCAGCAAGGCGGATGCCGAGGAAGCGAAAAAGCAACTGGAAGAAGCGGGAGCAACCGTAGAGCTCAAGTAACTGGTTTCCAGTCGCTTTGTTTTACTGCATGGCTTTACTGCATGCCCGCATATTCAGCTTTGGGCTCAGGTCGACGGACGAAAGTCTGTCGGCCTTTTCCTGTTTGTAGGATTATTGATTCGCAGGGCGCCTTGTTAAGTATAGGGCGCCTAACTTGAGTTAAGGCCTGGAATCGGCGCCTGTCTGGAACGAATGGTCGGGCCCGCGATTGACCAGTATAGGCGAATATAATCTGTCGAGGCTACAGCCGTCTGTGTATTCAAAGTATTTGGTTTAGGGTTGACGCGCCGACCTCCAATTGTGAGGTGGCGGGTCAATCATTTTTCTTTTACAGGCACCACCGTCTTTTGATAACAGTTCTTTAAGCAGCAACAGTTTTTTAACAATCGGTTACGACTGATTGTAAGGTAACGACACTCCGCCCACACCGTGAACAAGCTGGGGAATATTGATGGCTTACTCATACACTGAGAAAAAACGTATCCGCAAGGATTTTGGTCAATGGAAAGACGTCATGGACGTTCCATTTCTCCTTGCTATTCAGTTGGATTCTTACGCGAAATTTACCCAAGCTGACATGGAGGCTGGTCTTCGTCAGGATATTGGTTTGCAGGCCGCTTTTAAATCGGTTTTCCCCATTGTCAGCTATTCCGGCAACGCCGCGCTGGAATATGTTAGTTACGCATTGGGTAGGCCCACCTTCGATGTTAACGAATGTGTTTCTCGTGGCGCGACGTACAACGTGCCGTTGCGGGTTAAGGTAAGGCTGATTATCTACGACAAGGAGTCGTCCAACAAGGCGATTAAGGATATAAAAGAGCAGGAAGTCTACATGGGCGAAATTCCGCTCATGACCGAGAACGGTACCTTTGTAATTAACGGCACCGAGCGCGTAATCGTGTCCCAGCTGCACCGTTCGCCGGGTGTATTTTTCGATCACGACAAGGGCAAGACCCACTCCTCGGGCAAGTTGCTCTATTCTGCCCGTGTGATTCCTTATCGTGGTTCGTGGCTGGATTTTGAATTTGATCCCAAAGACTTGGTGTATGTCCGTATCGACCGTCGGCGCAAGCTGCCGGCCACTATTTTGTTGCGCGCGCTTGGCTACGAAGCGGAAGAAATTCTGGACATGTTCTTCGATACCAGCACATTCCATATCAAGAAGGACGGCCAGATTACCCTGGATCTTGAGCCCTCGCGGATGCGCGGTGAAGTGGCCTCATTCGAAATCAAGGACAAGAAGGGCAAGGTCATCGTTGAAGAGAGTCGCCGAATTACGGCGCGACATATTCAGCAGATGGAAAAGGCCAAGCTTACGCAGCTGGATGTGCCGGTGGATTATCTGCTGGGGCGTTCGCTGGCGAAAAATATCGTGGATACCGAAACTGGCGAAGTGTTATATGAATGCAACACCGAAATAACCGAAGAAGTTGTGGCCAAATTGGTGGAAGGCAATATCGAGCAGTTTGAGACCTTGTATACCAACGATCTGGACCGCGGTCCGTTTGTTTCCGACACATTGCGGGCGGATCCTACACGCACCCAGCTCGAAGCTTTGGTGGAAATTTATCGAATGATGCGCCCTGGGGAGCCGCCAACCAAGGAGTCGGCGGAAACTCTATTTCAGAACCTGTTCTTCAGCTCTGTGCGCTACGATTTATCGTCGGTTGGCCGCATGAAGTTTAACCGTCGTTTGGGCCTCGAGGGAGAGGAAGGTGAGGGCATTTTGTCGCGCGACGATATTGTCCTGGTATTGAAAACCCTGGTGGATATTCGCAACGGTAACGGCGTGGTGGATGACATCGATCACCTGGGTAACCGTCGGGTTCGTTCCGTGGGCGAGATGGCGGAGAATGCCTTTCGGGTTGGCTTGGTGCGCGTGGAACGGGCGGTTAAGGAACGTTTGTCCATGGCGGAATCCGAAGGCTTGATGCCGCAGGATCTGATCAACGCCAAACCGGTAGCCGCGGCGGTGAAGGAGTATTTTGGTTCCAGCCAGCTGTCGCAGTTCATGGACCAGAATAATCCGCTGTCCGAAGTGACGCACAAACGCCGGGTTTCGGCTTTGGGCCCGGGCGGTCTCACGCGTGAACGGGCTGGTTTCGAAGTGCGCGACGTGCATCCAACTCACTATGGTCGGGTGTGCCCCATCGAGACGCCGGAAGGTCCGAACATTGGTTTGATCAATTCGCTCGCGACCTATGCCCGTACCAACGATTATGGCTTTTTGGAAAGCCCCTACCGTCGGGTGGAAAAAGGCAAGGTAACGGACCAGATTGATTACCTGTCGGCAATTAATGAAGCCGAGTACGTTATTGCCCAGGCTTCGGCGGGGCTGGACAAAAACGGCAAGCTGGTGGACGAACTGGTCTCCGTGCGCCACCAGAATGAATTTACCCTCAAGTCGCCGGACGACGTTCAGTACATGGATGTGTCGCCACGTCAGGTGGTGTCGGTTGCCGCTTCGCTGATTCCGTTTTTGGAACATGACGACGCCAACCGGGCATTGATGGGTTCCAACATGCAACGTCAGGCGGTGCCTACATTGAAGACGGAAAAGCCCCTGGTGGGTACCGGCATGGAGCGCATTGTGGCTTCCGACTCCGGCGTTTGCGTGGTGGCCAGGAATGGCGGTGTGATTGAGAGCGTGGACTCCGGGCGCATCGTTGTGCGGGTCAACGATGACGAGGTACAAAGCGGCGACGCGGGTGTGGATATCTACAACCTGACCAAGTACACCCGTTCCAACCAGAATACCTGCATTAACCAGCGGCCGATCGTGCGCACGGGTGATCGGGTAGCGCGCGGCGATATTCTTGCCGACGGCCCGTCGGTGGACATGGGAGAACTGGCGCTCGGGCAGAATATGCGAATCGCCTTCATGCCCTGGAACGGCTACAACTTCGAGGATTCCATTCTCGTTTCCGAACGCGTGGTTCAGGATGATCGCTTTACCACAATTCACATCCAGGAGCTTACCGCCATCGCGCGCGACACCAAGTTGGGCAGCGAAGAGATCACCGCCGATATTCCCAACGTGGGTGAAGGCGCGCTGTCCAAGTTGGATGAATCCGGCATCGTCTATATTGGTGCGGAGGTTGGTCCCGGCGATATTTTGGTGGGCAAGGTCACACCGAAAGGCGAGACCCAGCTGACACCGGAAGAAAAATTGTTGCGTGCCATCTTCGGCGAGAAGGCCTCGGACGTAAAAGACACCTCGCTGCGCGTACCCACCAGTACCCGCGGTACGGTTATCGATGTGCAGGTCTTTACCCGCGATGGCCTGGAAAAGGATCAGCGTTCGCTGGAAATCGATAAAGCGCAGCTCGATGAAGTCCGCAAGGATCTGAATGAAGAGTACCGCATTGTCGAAACCGCCACGTTCGAGCGCCTGTATCGCGCACTGGTGGGGCAGAAGGTCAACAGCGGCGCCGGCTTTAAGAAAGGCACCGCACTGAAGGAAGAAGACCTGGCAGGCCTGGATAGCGATAGCTGGTTTAAATTGCGCATGGCCGATGACGCACTTAACGAACTCTTGGATCGCGCCTCGGATCAGTTGGTCGAGCGCCGTCGAATTCTCGAGGAAAAATTCGAGGACAAGAAGAAAAAACTATCCACTGGTGACGATCTGGCGCCTGGGGTACTCAAAATTGTCAAATGCTATGTGGCTATCAAACGTCGCATTCAGCCCGGGGACAAGATGGCTGGACGCCACGGTAACAAAGGTGTTATTTCCGTCATCATGCCCGTGGAAGACATGCCCTACGATGAGAACGGTGAGCCGGTGGATATCGTCTTGAACCCGCTCGGCGTACCGTCTCGAATGAACGTGGGCCAGATTCTCGAAACCCACTTGGGCATGGCCGCCAAAGGGCTTGGGGTGAAGATCAACAACATGATCCGCGAACAGCGCAAAATGTCCGAGTTGCGCGGCTTCCTGGACGAGATCTACAACAAGACCGGCTCCGCCAAGGACAAGGAAGACCTCAAGTCGCTCAGTGACGACGAGATACTCGATCTCGCCAACAACCTGCGCGATGGTGTACCCATGGCGACCCCGGTATTCGACGGCGCGCACGAGGACGAAATCAAGGCGCTGCTGCGGTTGGCGGACTTGTCCGACACCGGACAATGTACGCTGTATGACGGTCGCACAGGCGACATGTTTTCCCGTCCGGTGACTGTGGGATACATGTACATGCTCAAGCTAAACCACTTGGTGGACGACAAGATGCACGCCCGTTCCACCGGTTCCTACAGCTTGGTGACCCAGCAGCCGCTCGGCGGCAAGGCCCAGTTCGGTGGCCAGCGCTTCGGTGAGATGGAGGTCTGGGCGCTGGAAGCCTACGGTGCCGCCTACACCTTGCAGGAGATGCTCACTGTCAAGTCGGACGACGTGGCGGGCCGCACCAAGATGTACAAAAACATCGTGGATGGCGATCACCGCATGGAGCCGGGAATGCCCGAATCCTTCAACGTACTGGTTAAGGAAATTCGATCGCTTGGCATTAATATGGAACTTGAGCACGATAAATAGTCCCCGCGGGATTGACGATTAATCCGTAGCGGGCCCTGCCACTGTGATAGCGCTCGCTGTGAATACCCAAATGGGCATTGCCCACTGGAGGAAAGGCCTTGAAAGACTTACTGAACTTACTAAAAACCCAAGGGCAGGTAGAAGAGTTTGACTCCATTCGCATCGCCTTGGCGTCGCCGGAAATGGTGCGATCGTGGTCTTTTGGTGAAGTCAAAAAGCCGGAAACAATCAACTATCGAACCTTCAAGCCCGAGCGCGAAGGGTTGTTCTGCGCCAAGATCTTTGGCCCGGTAAAGGACTACGAATGCTTATGCGGCAAGTACAAACGGATGAAGCATCGCGGCATTATCTGTGAAAAATGCGGGGTGGAAGTCACCTTGTCCAAGGTGCGACGCGATCGCATGGGGCACATTGAACTGGCCAGCCCCGTAGCGCACATCTGGTTTTTGAAGTCACTGCCGAGCCGCATCGGGTTGCTGTTGGACATGACTTTGCGCAGCATCGAACGGGTATTGTATTTCGAATCCTACGTGGTAACCGACCCCGGCATGACCACCTTGGAAAAAGGTCAGCTGTTGACCGACGAACAATACTTCGAGGCCATGGAGGAGCTGGGCGACGAGTTTACCGCCAAGATGGGTGCCGAAGCCATCCAGGACCTGATGCACGACATCGATCTGGAAGCGGAAATTCAGCGCTTGCGCGAGGAAATTCCCACCACCAACAGCGAAACCAAAATCAAAAAGCTGTCCAAGCGATTGAAGTTGTTGGAAGCCTTTTACAACTCTGGCAACAAGCCCGAGTGGATGGTGATGGAAGTGCTGCCGGTATTGCCGCCCGATCTCCGTCCCTTGGTGCCATTGGACGGCGGCCGTTTCGCCACTTCCGATCTCAACGATTTGTACCGCCGGGTGATTAACCGCAACAACCGCTTGAAGCGGCTGCTGGATCTGAATGCGCCGGATATCATCGTGCGCAATGAAAAGCGCATGTTGCAGGAATCCGTTGATGCACTGCTGGATAACGGCCGCCGCGGCCGCGCCATCACCGGTTCCAACAAACGACCGCTGAAATCCTTGGCCGACATGATCAAGGGCAAACAGGGTCGCTTCCGTCAGAACCTGCTGGGCAAGCGGGTCGATTACTCGGGCCGTTCCGTGATTGTGGTGGGCCCGACTTTGCGGTTGCACCAGTGCGGCCTGCCGAAAAAGATGGCGCTGGAGTTGTTCAAGCCCTTTATCTTCAGCAAGCTGGAACTGCGCGGTTTGGCGACCACAATCAAGGCCGCCAAGAAAATGGTTGAGCGCCAGGAATCTGTGGTATGGGATATTCTCGATGAAGTCATTCGCGAGCACCCGGTACTGCTAAACCGCGCGCCGACCTTGCACCGCTTGGGTATCCAGGCCTTCGAGCCAGTGCTTATTGAAGGCAAGGCCATTCAATTACACCCACTGGTATGCGCCGCCTACAACGCCGACTTCGATGGCGACCAAATGGCAGTGCACGTACCTTTGACCATCGAAGCGCAGCTCGAAGCGCGTGCCTTGATGATGTCCACTAATAATATTCTGTCACCTGCCAGCGGTGAGCCCATTATTGTGCCCTCGCAAGACGTGGTATTGGGCTTGTACTGGATGACTCGCGAGCGCATTAATGCGCGTGGCGAAGGCATGGTGTTCGCCGATGTGGCTGAGGTTTCCCGCGCTTATCACGGCAATGTGGTCGACTTGCAAGCGCGCATCAAGGTGCGCATCACCGAGCAGACCTTGCGCCAGGATGGCGAGGTGGATTCGGTTACCAGCCTGGTGGATACCACAGTGGGTCGCGTGCTGTTGTGGGACATCGTTCCGCAGGGTCTGCCCTTTGAAATGGTTAACCAGCCCATGGTCAAGAAAGCCATTTCCGCGGTGATTAACAGCTGTTACCGTATTGTGGGTTTGAAGGCCACGGTTATCTTTGCCGACCAGCTCATGTATATGGGCTACGACTTTTCCACCAAATCCGGCTCTTCCATCGGCGTTAACGACTTCACCATCCCCGAGGAGAAGGCCGCTATCATTGCTCGCGCGGAAGACGAAGTGCTGGAAATTGAAACCCAGTTTTCGTCTGGCTTGGTCACCCAGGGTGAGAAGTACAACAAGGTTATCGACATTTGGTCTCGCGCCAACGATTTGGTCGCCAAGTCCATGATGGAAGGTATCAGTAGCGAATCGGTTATCAACAAGGATGGCGAGGAAGAGTGGCAGGATTCCTTCAACTCCGTCTATATGTATGCCGATTCCGGTGCTCGTGGTTCGCCCGCCCAGATCAGGCAACTGGCCGGTATGCGCGGCTTGATGGCGCGTCCGGATGGTTCCATTATCGAGACACCCATTACCGCCAACTTCCGCGAAGGGTTGAACGTAAACGAATACTTCATTTCGACCCACGGTGCTCGCAAGGGTCTGGCGGACACGGCCTTGAAAACAGCCAACTCAGGTTACCTGACCCGCCGCTTGGTGGATGTAGCGCAGGATCTGGTAGTTACCGGGGACGATTGCGGAACTGATGAAGGCTTGACCATGGCGCCGGTCATCGAGGGTGGAGACATTATTGAGTCCCTTGGTGATCGTATTCTTGGCCGCGTGGTAGCGCGCGATGTGGTGCGCGCCGGTTCCGATGAGATTCTGGTACCGGCCGGTACCATGATCGACGAGGCCTGGGTGGATCGCATCGAGAGCATGAGTATCGACGAAGTCATCGTGCGTTCGCCAATTACCTGCGATACCCGCTACGGCATCTGTTCCCAGTGCTACGGCCGTGACTTGGCGCGCGGCCATCGGGTGAATGTGGGCGAGGCAGTCGGTGTCATCGCCGCGCAGTCCATCGGCGAGCCCGGTACCCAGCTGACCATGCGTACCTTCCACATCGGGGGCGCGGCGAGCCGGGCTTCTGCGGCAGACAGTGTGCAGGTCAAGCAGGACGGTAGTGTTCGTTTCCACAACGTGAAACTAGTGCGACGCAAAGATGGTGAGCTAATCGCAGTGTCCCGTTCCGGGGAGCTGGCAATGGCCGACGCCGCTGGCCGCGAGCGCGAGCGTTACAAGATTCCCTACGGTGCCGTCATCAGTGTTGACGATGGTGCTCAGGTCGAGGGTGGTGCCATTGTTGCCAAATGGGATCCCCACACCCACCCGATTGTTACTGAAGTGGCGGGGAAGGTGGCTTTTTCCGGCATTGAAGAGGGATTGTCCGTTCGTCGTCAAACCGACGAACTGACCGGCTTGTCATCGATCGAGATTCTCGATCCGGCTGAGCGCCCCGCGGCGGGCAAGGACCTTAAGCCAACCATCACCCTGGTCGGCGAAAAGGGTGAAGAGCTGTACCTGGCAAACACCAACGTGCCTGCTCACTATTTACTGCCGTCCAATGCGGTCTTGACCTTGAGCGACGGTGATCAGATTAGCGTGGGCGACGTTATCGCGCGGATTCCTCAGGAAAGCTCGAAAACCCGTGACATTACTGGTGGTCTGCCGCGTGTTGCGGACTTGTTCGAGGCCCGTAAGCCGAAAGAACCGGCGATTCTGGCGGAAATTACCGGTACCGTTTCCTTCGGTAAGGAAACCAAGGGCAAGCGTCGCCTGGTTATTACCCCCAACGACGGCCAGCCGCTGCCCGACGGTTCAACTCACTATGAAGTCCTGATACCCAAGCACCGTCAGTTGACCGTGTTCGAAGGGGAGCAGGTCGTTAAAGGTGAGGTGGTCTCCGATGGACCCAGCAATCCCCACGACATCCTGCGCTAGCAAGGGGTCGAACCGTTGGCGCGATACATCACCAACGAGATCCAGGAC
Source organism: Cellvibrionaceae bacterium (assembly GCA_040880205.1). Lineage (GTDB taxonomy): Bacteria > Pseudomonadota > Gammaproteobacteria > Pseudomonadales > Cellvibrionaceae > WACF01. Next base: position 4,216 of record JBBDIU010000114.1, on the reverse strand, counting down.
GTGTACCGCCTCCAGGGTGTAAAGATCAACGACAAGCACATCGAGACCATTCTGCGGCAGATGCTGCGCAAGGTGGAAGTGACGGCCATGGGCGAATCGTACTTCGTGAAAGGCGAGCAGGTCGAATTTTCCCGCGCTTTGGAGGAAAACGAAACCCTGCGTGCGGAGGACAAGCAAGCGTCTCAGTTCGAGCGCTTATTGCTCGGCATCACCAAGGCCTCTTTGGCCACCGAGTCCTTTATCTCCGCGGCGTCCTTCCAGGAAACCACCCGGGTGCTTACCGAAGCGGCGGTGACTGGCAAGATCGACAGCTTGCGGGGCCTGAAGGAAAACGTGGTTGTCGGTCGCTTGATTCCGGCCGGTACTGGTCTGGCCTATCACGCCGAGCGCAAGCGCCGCCGCGAAATAGGCGTTGGTGTGACGACCGAGGGGGTGAGTGCGGAAGAGGTGGAAGCAGCGCTGACCGAGGCCTTGAAGTCCAGCGCCAACTAACGGAGGCTCTCTCGGGGCTCCCGGACCCGCCTTGACGTGGGTCCGGGGCCTCATTACAATGCGCAACCCAATTTTCGTCGGCCGGGGTGGGCATCCGCCCGTCTCCGTCAGTATTGCTGCCTTCCTCCGGGAAGGCACTTTAGTTTGTAGAACCTTATTATTCTTAGCCCTATCCGGTGCCTATGGCAGGGCGAATACAGAATCGGATACCGAATGACCGAATGACCGAATGTTGGTCGCCCTATGAGGACCTGAAAAGTGGACCTGGAGAAAATGAATGGCAACAATTAACCAACTGGTGCGCAAGCCCCGCAAGCGCAAAATACAAAAAAGCGATGTGCCCGCGTTGCAGGGCAACCCGCAGAAGCGCGGGGTGTGTACCCGTGTATACACCACCACACCAAAAAAGCCGAACTCTGCTTTGCGTAAGGTTTGCCGGGTCCGGCTCACCAACGGCTACGAAGTGACTTCCTACATTGGTGGCGAAGGCCACAACTTGCAGGAACACAGTGTTGTACTGATTCGCGGTGGTCGGGTGAAGGACTTGCCAGGTGTGCGTTATCACACGGTGCGCGGTAGTTTGGATACTTCCGGCGTTAGCGACCGCAAACAAGGCCGTTCCAAGTACGGTACTAAACGTCCGAAGTAGGGGGCTGGTGCCCCCGTGAATAGTGAATGGTGAATAGTGAATAGTGAATAGTGAATGGTGAATAGTACACAGTCGTGTCTGTTAAGCGTTCTTGGTTAGTGCCAAGAGCAATGGTTTTTCCAAGAGCAGGTCTTTCATTAAAGGACTCTCCCATTAAAGGTAACGGCGTTTAATACTCGGTTCCACTATTCACCATTCACATTTAGTCAGTAAGGCTAAGCCTGAGCCCCAACTGGAAGGCCAGCGTCTTAGAGTCCCCCTGAAGAGAGGTTGAAAGAAGATGCCAAGAAGACGCGTTGTTGCCAAGCGTGAAATACTGCCGGATCCGAAATTCGGCAATGTTACCGTCGCGAAATTCATGAACATGGTTATGGTCAGCGGTAAAAAGTCCGTAGCCGAGCGCATTGTCTACGGTGCCTTGCAGTTGGTGGAAGAGCGCCTGAAAAAAAACCCGGTCGAAGTATTCGACGAAGCCCTGGAAAATGTGGCGCCCATGGTGGAAGTAAAGTCCCGCCGGGTGGGTGGCGCCACTTATCAGGTACCGGTCGAAGTCAGACCTTCGCGTCGACAGGCATTGGGGATGCGCTGGTTGGTGGAATACTCCCGCGGGCGCGGCGAAAAGTCCATGCCCGCGCGCCTGGCCGGCGAGCTGATAGATGCGGCGCAAGGCAAGGGTGGCGCGGTGAAGAAGCGTGAGGACGTACACCGCATGGCGGAAGCTAACAAGATGTTCTCACATTACCGCTTTTAAGCGAGATACCGATGAACCACGGAAGGCAGCGCTAATCAGCTGCCTTTTTGTCATTAGGCGATCCGCCGAACGAAATTCATTTTTGTACTGGAGATTATTGTAGTGGCACGTAAAACCCCGTTAGCACGGTATCGCAACATCGGTATTTGTGCCCATGTCGACGCCGGTAAAACGACGACTACTGAGCGCGTTCTTTTTTACACCGGTCTGTCTCACAAAATCGGTGAGGTACATGACGGTGCCGCCACCATGGATTGGATGGAACAGGAACAGGAGCGCGGTATCACCATTACTTCCGCGGCAACCACGTGTTTTTGGCGCGGCATGGATGCTCAGTTCGACGAGCACCGCGTGAATATCATCGACACCCCCGGACACGTCGACTTCACTATTGAAGTCGAGCGTTCGCTGCGCGTACTCGATGGAGCGGTTGTTGTGCTGTGTGGTTCGTCCGGCGTGCAGCCGCAAACCGAGACCGTGTGGCGACAAGCCAACAAATATGAAGTCCCGCGCATGGTGTTTGTCAACAAGATGGATCGCGCCGGCGCTAACTTCGAAATGGTAATCAAACAACTCAAGACCCGGCTCGGGGCCAATCCGGTGCCGATCCAAATGACAATTGGCTCGGAAGAAGATTTCAAGGGTGTCGTCGATCTGGTGAAGATGAAGGCAATTCTTTGGAATGAAGAAGATCAGGGAATGACCTTCCAGTACGGCCAAATACCTGCCGATATCCAAGACAAATGTGCCGAAATGCGCGAGTACATGGTGGAAGCCGCGGCGGAAGCCGATGAAGAGTTGATGGAGAAATACCTGGAAGGGCAGGCGCTTAATGAGGCGGAGATCAAAAAAGGCCTTCGCATTCGTACCCTGGCCAACGAAATCGTGCCGGTTCTGGGCGGCTCCGCTTTCAAAAACAAGGGCGTGCAAGCCGTGTTGGATGCCGTCATTGAATACCTGCCGTCCCCCACCGAAGTGCGCGCGATTGAAGGCGTTCTGGACGATGGCGAAACTGTCGAAACCCGTGAGGCGAATGACGATGCTCCCTTTGCCGCGCTGGCTTTCAAAATTGCCACCGATCCTTTCGTGGGAACCCTGACCTTTTTCCGCGTTTATTCCGGAAAGCTGAATTCGGGTGATTCGGTTTTCAACCCAGTGAAAGGCAAGAAGGAACGCATTGGCCGAATGGTGCAGATGCACTCCAATGAGCGCAAGGAAATCAAGGAAGTATTAGCGGGTGATATTGCCGCCGGTATTGGCCTGAAGGATGTCACCACCGGTGATACCCTTTGCTCGAACGACGCCAAGATTACCCTGGAGCGAATGGAATTTCCCGAGCCGGTTATTTCGGTAGCGGTGGAGCCCAAGTCCAAGGCCGACCAGGAGAAAATGGGTATTGCGCTGGGCAAGCTCGCCCAGGAAGATCCCTCGTTCCGGGTCAAGACAGACGAAGAAACTGGCCAGACCATCATCTCCGGCATGGGCGAACTGCACCTGGATGTATTGGTCGACCGCATGCGCCGCGAATTCAACGTGGAAGCGAATATCGGCAAGCCCCAGGTGGCTTATCGGGAAGCCATCCGCAACACCTGTGAAATTGAAGGTAAGTTCGTTCGCCAATCTGGTGGTCGCGGTCAGTATGGCCACGTGTGGATCCGGTTCGAGCCGGGCGAGGACGAATCCGCCGAGGGGCTGGAGTTCGTCAACGAAATCGTTGGCGGCGTGGTACCGCGTGAATACATTCCAGCGGTTCAGAAAGGTATCGAAGAGCAGATGCAAAACGGTGTTTTGGCCGGCTATCCGCTGTTGGGCCTCAAGGCTTCCTTGTACGATGGCTCTTTTCACGATGTGGACTCTTCGGAAATGGCATTTAAGATTGCCGCCAGCATGGCGACCAAGAAATTGGCGCAACAAGGCGGCGCCGTACTGCTTGAGCCGATCTTCGAAGTGGAAGTTGTAACGCCCGAGGAAAACATGGGCGATGTGGTGGGCGATTTGAATCGACGCCGGGGCCTGATTCAGGGCATGGAAGACAGTGTTGCAGGCAAAATCGTTACCGCCGAAGTACCCTTGGGTGAAATGTTTGGCTATGCCACGGATTTGCGCTCCGCAACGTCCGGTCGCGCGTCCTTTACCATGGAGTTTTGCAAGTACGCTGAAGCGCCCAGCAACATTACCCAGGAAATCATCGCAAAGAACGCCAAGTAAATTGAGCTGAATTCACTATTGTCTTTTTATATTTGTCGTAGAGGAAACCAAAGTGGCTAAAGAAAAATTCGAGCGTAAAAAGCCCCACGTCAATGTGGGCACCATTGGACACGTTG
>JBBDIU010000113.1:0-16806 GCA_040880205.1 Cellvibrionaceae bacterium | reverse complement strand
CCCTTCAAAGGTGCCGCCATCGGCATGATTACCGCCGGCCTGATGTCGCTCGCCTTTATGGGATTCGGCGGCCTGATTTAGTTTTGCAGATTTAGCCTTATGCAATTGTTGACCGACTTCATTCTGCAACGATCCGTGGCCGAAGCCGTAATGGCACTGGTGGGCCTCGCGGTGCTGTTCGGCGCAATTCTCGGCTACGCCTCGGTGCGCTTCAAAGTGGAAGCGGATCCCATTGTGGACCAGATCGATGCCATATTGCCGCAAACCCAATGCGGCCAGTGTGGGCACCCCGGTTGCCGCCCCTATGCGCAGGCTATCAGCAACGGCGAAGCCATCAATCGATGCCCGCCAGGTGGTCAGGCGACGATTAATGAGTTGGCTAAATTGCTGGATATGGAAGCGCCGAGCCTGGACGAAGAACATGGCGAAGAGAGCGAACGGCCCAACGTCGCCTACATTCGCGAAGACGAATGTATCGGCTGCACGAAATGCATCCAGGCCTGTCCCGTGGATGCCATCCTCGGCGCCGCGCAGCAAATGCATACCGTCATCGCGGAAGAATGCACTGGGTGTGATTTGTGTGTGGAGCCCTGCCCGGTTGACTGCATCGACATGATCCCAGTGGAAATCACCGTGACCGATTGGACCTGGAAGCGCCCGGCCGACGATACAGAAATCGCCCAACTCATTGCCACCGATAGCGGCGAGCGTCGGGCGGGGGCTGCATCGTGAGAAAACTCTGGGACATTCCCGGCGGCATTCATCCGCCCGAGCACAAGGAACAATCGCTGGGTCGATCATTGATCGACTTGCCCCTACCACCCATTATCGTATTGCCGGTATCGCAACACCTCGGCGCGCCCGCGGAACCCATTGTGGCGGTCGGCGACAAAGTCCTGAAAGGTCAACTGATCGCCAGTGGCAACGAAACCATTAGCGCCAACGTCCACGCCTCCACCAGTGGTATCGTGATAGCAATCGAAGAACGTCCACTGCCTCACCCTTCCGGTATGAACGGTCTGTGCATTGTGATCGAGCCTGATGGTGCCGACCAGTGGACCGAGTTGCCGAGCTGTAATGACTACCGGCAGCTAGAGCCACCGGCTCTACTGGAAAGGATTCAGGCGGCCGGCATCGCCGGGATGGGCGGTGCCGGTTTTCCGACGGCGGTCAAGCTCGGTTCGCCGTTGAAAATCGAAACGTTGATCGTCAACGGAACCGAATGCGAGCCCTACATTACCGCCGACGACATGCTGATGCAGACCCAGGCTACCGATATTGTCCGCGGTATTGAACTACTGTCCTTCCTGTTGAAAGAACCACGGGAAATTTTAATCGGCATTGAAGACAACAAGCCACGGGCCATTGCCGCCATGGAAAGCGCGGTCAAGGAAGCTGGCAACGAAGGCATGGAAGTCATTGCATTGCCCACCAAATACCCCAGCGGTGGTGAAAAACAATTGGTGCAGATGCTCACCGGGCGCGAAATCCCCTCCGGCAAGCTGCCCGCCCAGCTGGGCATCGTCTGCCAAAACGTGGCCACCGTTCTGGCCGCCTACCGCGCCGTGCGCTTTGGCGAACCTTTGTTTGAGCGCATTACCACGGTAACCGGCGAAGCGTTTACCGAACAACGCAACGTCAAGGTACGAGTGGGCACGCCGATCAGTTTTGTATTACGAGCCCACGGCTACGACCCAAAGCACGCCTCGCGACTGGTGATGGGCGGGCCAATGATGGGTTTTAGCATTATCAATCCCGAAGCGCCGGTCATTAAAACCACAAATTGCCTACTGGCACCTTCGCTACAGGAGTCGCCACCGCCTCAGCCACCACAGGCATGCATCCGCTGCGGCCTGTGCGCCGAGGCCTGCCCGGCGAGTTTATTGCCGCAGCAGCTTTATTGGTACGCGCGCGCCGAGGACCAGGAAAAGCTCAAGGCCCACAACCTGTTCGACTGCATCGAATGCGGCGCTTGTTCCTATGTCTGTCCCAGCCATATTCCCCTGGTCCAGTTTTACCGCGCCGCCAAGGGCGACATTCGTCGCCATGACATAGACAAAAAACATTCGGACCGTGCCCGCAAGCGTTTTGAATTACATAAAGAACGCATTGAAGCGGAAAAAGCCGCCCGAGCAAAAGCGCGGGAGGAAGCTCAGGCAAAGGCCAAGCAGCGTAACAGGGAAAAGGCAGCGCCAACAGCCGGAAAAAAAGCGCCACCAAACGACGCAAACGACAAAGCGTCACTGGTGGCGGATGCAGTAGCCAAGGCCAAGCAAGCACCAGTGACCGACCAAAAAGCCAAGCTGGAACGCAAATTGTTGAGCGCCAACGATCGACTCAGCAAGCTTAAGCAGAAGCTGCTCGAAACCGAGCATTCGCCGGATCAGGCCGACGCCATCCGTGCGCGAATCAAAGAAGCGGAACTTGTCAGCGAGGCGGTTCGCAATCAGTTGGCCGAACTCCCGAAGGACAAAGCGCCCGTAACACCCAAAGCGCTGGCCGTCGACGCTGTTAAGCCCGAGCAAGCCGCGGAACCGAGCGACGCTCTGCAAAATGAGCTGCAACAGCAACTGGTCCTGACCCGAAAAAAGCTCGCTGATATCGACCCCGCCGACCATGACGGCGCCGCCGCGCTCCAGTTGGCGATTAACGTCATCGTGCAAAAATTGGAAAACGCCAAAACACAAGGACCAGCCGGTACAAGCACCGCCACTGAACGAGCGAGTAACATCGAAAGCGATGCCATCACAGCGGCCATGGCGCGCACGCTCGACAAAGATAAAGTTCAGGACTGAGACGCAATGGCACTGCCCCAAATCACATCGCCACACGCCCACAGCCAAAATTCCACCGGGGATGTCATGCGGCTGGTACTGCTGGCGACCCTGCCGGGTCTGATCGCGCTTACCCATTTTTTTGGCCCCGGCACTTTGTACAACATCGTCCTGGCCAGCATCACCGCCGTGACTTGCGAAGCCGCCGTGTTGAAGCTTCGGCAACGCCCCGTCGCATTTTACCTTCGCGATTATAGCGCCCTGGTCACCGCCGTTCTGTTGGGCTTGGCGCTGCCGCCTTACTGCCCCTGGTGGATCGTGGTGGTGGGCACCAGTACTGCCATTTTACTGGCCAAACATTTATACGGCGGCCTGGGTTACAACCCATTCAATCCCGCCATGGTCGGCTACGTCGTCCTGTTAATCTCCTTTCCCATCGACATGACCCAATGGGCTTTGCCGCGCACCGTACTCGAGGAAGGCCAAACAATGATGGGCCCGCTCTCCGCGCTGGCGCGAATGTGGCTGGAAACGCCGGTCGACGCCTACAGCGGCGCAACGCCTCTGGATCTGTTCAAACATCACGACGGCGAAACCGTTCAACAAATTTACGCCAGCGAGGCGCTGTTTCTCGAGGCACGCTGGGCTGGTGCGGGCTGGGAGTGGGTTAACCTGGGTTTTCTTGCCGGGGGTGTGTATCTGCTGTACAAAAAGGTATTCACTTGGCACACGCCGGTCAGTATGCTGCTGAGTCTGGGCCTGATGGCGGCATTCTTTTACGACGGAGGCAGTTCCAACAGCGGCGGCTCACCCATATTTCACTGGCTTTCCGGCGGCACCATGCTGGGTGCGTTTTTTATCGCCACCGACCCGGTCACATCGGCCACCAGCCGACGCGGCAAACTGATTTTCGGCGCTACTATCGGTGTGCTTTTGTATATCATCCGCACCTGGGGCAACTACCCCGACGCGGTGGCTTTTGCGGTACTGCTGATGAATTTTGCCGCGCCTTTCATTGATTATTACACTGTCCCGCGCGGCTACGGCCACGAAAAAAGCCGGCCAGGGAGAGGATCCTAAATGCGCAGCTCTATTCGATCCAACAGCATTCTACTGGGTCTCTTCGCCTTGGTTACCGCGGGCGTGGTGGCGACAACTCAACAGGCAACCAAGGATCGCATTGTCGAATCCAAATTGCGCGCGGCCCAGGCGGCACTGTACGAGATTATTCCCCCTGAACGACACGACAACGATCTATTCCTCGACACCACGCCCATTCCCGCCGATTTCGAGGAATTTCTGGGCCTTCGCGGCAAAGCCCTGGACCAAAAGCAGATCCACATTGCACGCAAGGAAGGCGAAGCCTTTGCCGCGATTATACCCACGGTGGCGCTGGACGGTTACAGCGGCCCCATTGAAATGATCATGGGCATTAACGCCGACGGCACTATCGCCGGAATCCGGGTAACCAGCCATAAAGAGACACCGGGGCTGGGCGACTATATTGAGGTGCGAAAAAGCAATTGGATTTTGTCCTTCGACGGCAAAACCATTTCCTCGCCTTTTAATGAGCAACAGCGGGTAACACGAAGCTCTAAGCAGGAAGGTGAATTTGATCAACTAACCGGCGCCACCATCACCCGCAAAGCGGTGATTCGCCAAGTCAAGAAGACTCTGTCGTTTTTTGATATTGTGAAGCCGTTAGATGGGAATACTGATGAATAACCGATTAGCAGCCGTTATCAAAGACAAGTGCAAATAAAGCATTTGCCATTGGAGAGTTACGTGCCAGGACAGGAGTTCGGTATTCACTGCTGTGACACGCCGTGAACCCATCCATGGGGGCTCGGCGCCAGCATCCCTGCTGTCGACGGTCACATCAGCAAACACCGAACTCCTGTCTTCACGCTCATCAACTGCCATAAAGAAGACATTGCATATAGCTGCGGGGGAGGCACCTCTAAAAACAAACGAAAGAATGCCAGAGGAAGACGCGATAGGAGTTTGGTGCTGGGCTCAGTCTTTCGAAACCCTCACTTCAGGGATGAAGTGAGGGAGCTACAAGGACGTATTTACCGCGATTTCGAAAGGCTGAGCCCAGTGTCAAACGGGCTACCCACACTGGCTCTCATGGTGGACTGAAACGTAGAGCTTAGCTCGTGTCAAAAAACAATGATCTCGGATACAAATACAATGAGCAACAGCGCAACCGACTACAAAGAAATCAGCCTAAATGGCTTATGGAATAATAACCCAGCGCTCACGCAGCTGCTGGGTTTGTGTCCGTTGTTGGCCGTTACCGGCTCGGTGGTGAATGCACTGGGCCTCGGTATTGCCACCATCGCCGTGTTGGTGGGTTCCAATCTATCCGTATCGCTGATTCGCCAAACCGTCAGCGATGCGGTGCGTTTGCCGGCCTTTGTGATGATTATTGCGTCCTTCACCACCTGCGCCGAACTGTTAATGCAAGCTTATACCTACGAGCTGTATCAGGTGTTGGGTATTTTTATTCCGCTGATTGTTACCAACTGTGCGATTCTGGGTCGTGCCGATGCGTTTGCCAGTCGCAATCCGGTCATCCCTTCCGTGGTGGATGGGGTCATGATGGGATTGGGCTTCGGCGCCGTACTGGTGGCGATTGGCGCGATTCGCGAAGTTTTGGGCGCGGGTACATTGTTCGCCAACATGCATTTACTGCTGGGCGACCTGGGCCGTAACTGGGAAATTACCATTATTCCCGATTACTCGGGCTTTCTGGTCGCGGTACTGCCGCCCGGCGCCTTCCTTGCAGCGGGCTTTCTTATTGCACTGAAGAACTGGATCGACGGTGAATTAAAACGGCGAGCCGCCTTGCTCAAGCAACCGGTGATCCGCGGCAGCAAACGGGTCAAAACAACGTCGGTGATTGGATAATTAGGTGCAACCACCAAGCGACGACAAAATTCTTGAATCCTGGCACGCCAATGCCAAGGCGTGGACCGAAGCTGTTCGGGCCAAGCAAATCGAAAGCCGCCGACTGGTAACCGATCGCGCAATTCTCGAGGCTATTTTGTTCGAGCCGATTCAAAGCGCTATCGATATTGGCTGCGGTGAAGGCTGGCTGGTTCGGGAGCTGTATGATCGAGGCATTGCGGCCACCGGCATTGATGCCGTTCCCGCCCTGGTGGAGGCCGCCCGGCAACAAGGCCGGGGCCACTACCATTGCATGTCGTACGGCGAGCTGGCCGAAACCGGACTGGCCCAAGCCTTCGACGTGGCGGTGTGTAACTTTTCCTTGTTGGGCAAGGAATCAGTCAGCGGCCTGATTGATTGCATACCGTCGCTGCTTGACGCCGGCGGGCGCTGTATTGTTCAGACACTCAACCCCAATGTCGAGCGCGACACCGCGAATTATAAAGACGGCTGGCGACCGGGGTCCTGGGATGGCTTTGGGTCACAATTCACCGATCCGGCGCCCTGGTACTTTCGCACGCTAGAGACCTGGCTGGCGCTTTTTGACCATTCCGGTTTGGATATGGTCAACATAGTTGAACCGACGCACCCCACGACCGGTCTTAGCTCATCAATTGTGTTTATCGCAAAGTTGCGCTAAACGGAGAAGGCTTATGTCCAAAATCAGGCTGACCACTTTGCTGTTCGCCGTATTTCTCTTTATCGGTTGCGACCGCGATGGGCCGGACGCTGTTGATTCGGCGAATAGCGACGAGCGAGGCAGCGGCGAGGCTGGCACCATCAACTGGTTTGCCGGTTCGGTGGAAGATGCCTTTGTTTACGCTGGGGATAACAACAAGCCCCTATTCCTCTATTGGGGTGCCGTGTGGTGCCCGCCCTGCGAAGAAATTAACCAGACCGTATTCAAGGACCCCGGCTTTATCGCCCAGAGCGAACTCTTCGTGCCCGTATACCTGGATGGCGATACCGGTCGTGCCCAAACCTGGGGCGAGCACTTTGCCGTGCAGGGCTATCCCACCATGATTATTTTCAACGCGGTCGGAGACGAAGTGACCCGAATTCCCGGCGCTATTGAAGTGGAGCGCTACAACAGCGTGTTGGAACTGACTTTGAACGGTTTGAAACGAACCTCGGAACTTGTGGAACAGGCCTTGGTATCGCCCGATCAATTGAGCCGCGAAGACTTTACCCAACTCGCTTATTATTCCTGGGATCAAGAGAATCTGGATCTGAATGCCGAGCCGGACCCCGACCTGCTGAAAACATTGTCGGCGGCAGCCCGTGACAGCGGCAATCAGATTGCCGCGACCCGCCTATACCTGCAATCACTGACGATGGCCTATTCACGGGAACAGCGGCTAACCCCGGACGAAATGCTCGAAGCGCAAGGTGAACTCGAGACCATGCTTTCCAATCAGGACTTGGTACTGGCAAACTTTGATTTTTCCATGTTCTGGTCCAAGGAGTTGATGGAACTGATTACCGAGCCCGGTGAAGGGCGGGAAAACCTGAGCAACCGTTGGGCACAGAGCATGCAAGCGGTTCATGAACATCCCAGCCTATCGAAAGCCGAACAGTTGGGCAGTTGGTACCCCCAATTGCACCTATATTGGCTGAACAACCCCGATGCCCAATCCCTGCCCACCGAGGCCTTGGACGAGGTAAGAGCACACGTAGCGGAAATGGATCGCGACACCCGAGGTTCCGCTCGCCAAACCGTCATTAATAAAGCCTATCAAGTTTTGCAGGCCGCGCGCCTGTACGACGAATCCCGGGAGATATTATTGGCGGAAATTGAAAAGTCGGAATCGCCCTACTATTTCATGAGCGGCCTGGCTTCACTGGCGGAACAGCAAAAAGATTTCGCCGCCGCGAGCGACTGGCTGGAGCGCGCTTATGCCAACGCGGAGGGCAAAGCTACCCGCTTTCAATGGGGCGTGGAATACGTAACCGGCCTTATTCGCATGCAGCCTGAAGAACATGAAAAAATTATCACAACCGTAGCAGGGTTGCTGGACAATCTGGAACAGGATCAGGATGTTTTTGCCGGGCGAAACTTTGGTCGCCTGCAAACGTTGCAGGGTGCCTTGAAAGATTGGGATGGTGGTGAGCAGCCAGCGCTTGCGAGCTTCTATGCACGCTTGGGTGCTGCTTGCCAGCAGTTGGATCGGGAATCGATGGGTTATCGCAACTGCTCGACAGCGGGGTTTTGACTGGGCGACAGGAGCTGGGCGCCCTAAACCGTTGGACAGGTGGGTGTTCTTAACCCGTCTGGCGATGGGGATATGTCTTTGGCAAACGCGGTTAATACATCCCTGTAGCTCCCTCGCGTGGTCCCTCAGTCGAGGTTTGCCATAGACTTAACCCCACCACCAGACTCATTCCGGGGCAACTCACCTATCCGGTTCTTTTCGCGGGAAGAATACAGGACTTACACTTCCTATTCACCACGCTCATAAAACATAGCCGTTCGGCCACCGTCGATCACCAGATCGTGGGAATTCACAAAACGGCCCTCGTCGCTGGCCAAATACAGCGCGCCGTAGGCAATATCACTGGCGAATCCCGAACTGGGCAACGGGGTTGCCTTGGCCAGATTGCGCTGCAACTTTTCCATTTTCTTTGCGTTTTCTTCTTCGCTCAGGGTATTGGCACGCTGGGATCCGCCCCAGAAGATTGGGGTGGCGATGGCGCCGGGAGAAATGCAGTTCACCCGAATATTGTGCTGCCCCAGTTCAACCCCGGCAAGCTTGGTATAGTGAGTCACGCCGGCTTTCGCCGCCGCGTAAACATGACCACCCTGGCCATAACGGATCGCCGCGATACTCGCATTGTTAATAATGGAACCACCGCCATTGGCCGTCATGTGCGGAATCGCATGCTTGATGCCCAGCACCACACTACCCAACAGCAACTGCAATGCGTCGGTAAATTCTTCCTGGCTCACATCAGCAAAGCCACCCCGGGTGGAACCACCGGCATTATTGAATAACACATCCAGTTTGCCGAATGTATCCACCGCAAGCTGCAGCAAATCCTTGATTTCTTCCTCCCGGGTCACGTCGGCCCGGGCATAAATGACATTTTCCCCGAGCTCATCCGCCAGCGCCTGCCCTTTATCCTCCGAGCGCCCCGCAATCACCACCTTGCAACCTTCCTTGGCAAATACCTCAGCCGTCGCCGCACCAATGCCGCTCGTTCCACCGGTTATCACCGCTACTTTGTTGGCAAGTCTTTGCATAATCTTTTCCTCGAAAAAATAGTCTCTAGTCTCTAGTCAAAAAACCTGAAAATGGTTGAATCAGTGGGTTGTCACTAGCGACTAGAGATTAGCGACTAGCGACTTCTCTTAATCCCCACTGATACAAGGCATTCTTCTTCGCCCCGGTTATTTCCGCGGCCAGGGATGCCGCCTGCTTCAATGGCAAATCTCGCAACAATATGGTCATCACCCGTTGCGCTTCGACATCCAGGTCTGTTTGCGCGGCGACGCCACGAACAAGCACGACGATTTCGCCCTTTTGCTGATTGGGGTCATTCTCAACCCGAACCGCCAGCTTGGCAGCGCTTGCCGCGATTACTGTTTCAAAAGTTTTCGTCAATTCGCGGGCGAGCACTACCTCTCGTGTGCCGCCGAAAACAGCCGCGATGTCCCGCAAGCAGGCCACGATACGATGGGGCGCTTCGTAAAAGATCAGGGTGCGGCTTTCCCGTTGCAAGCTTTCCAATTGCTTGCGACGCTGGCCGCCCTTGGCGGGCAGGAACCCCTCGAAGGCGAACCGGTCTGAAGGGAGTCCCGCTACCGACAAAGCCGCCACCAATGCGGAAGGACCGGGAATTGGCACCACGCGGAAGCCCGCTTCACGAACCGCGCGAACCAGTCGATAACCCGGATCGGATATCAAGGGCGTACCAGCGTCGGAAATAAGCGCTACCCGCTCGCCCTGCTCCAGGCGTTTAAGAATCGCCGGCAGGCTCTGTCGCTCGTTGTGGTCGTGGTAGGCCAGCATCGGGGTGGAAATGTGAAAATGTTCCAGCAAGCGTTTGCTGTGGCGCGTATCCTCGGCCGCGATTATGTCTGCCTGTTGTAGTATTTCCGTGGCTCGGGGTACCATATCGGCCAAATTGCCGATAGGGGTCGCCACCACGAACAGGGTACCGCCGGTACCGTATTCGCTGCTGCTGTTTCGTTTATCGGCGGATGCGTGATTCATCGATCCTTTCAGTGTTCGCCCTTGTTGAATACCCGGCTGGGTGCGGCTTTACAGGTTATTTTCATGGCTAACTTTTTCATGGCTAACTCTGCCCGCCCATTGTTTTTACTATTCACCCTATTGGGACTTGTGATCCTGTCCGGTTGCGGCAGCCAACCCAGACCGCCCCAGGACGGTCAGGTAGCCGTTGACCCGGTCACCCGCGAGCGGGTGCGGGAGCTGCTGGCGCTGGCGCAAATCAGCGACTCTCCAGAGCGCGACACCTATTCCCTGGAAGCCGCTCGGCTCATGATCGGTGTCGGGCAGGACGATGGAGCGCGGGACTTGCTCGCATCCATTGACCCCGATGTACTGTTCAGCGAAGATTTCGCCGAATACACCCTGATGTACAGCCAGATTGCGCTAAACGACGATGCATACTTCCTCGCGCAGCGCATTCTAACCAACCCGCGCATCGAACAACAGTGGGATTCACTGCCCACGGAGTCAGTCCGAATACTGCGGGAACGCCGGGCGGAACTGTTTGCCCTACTCGGTGAATCCATCAATAGCGTTATCGAACGGGTCGCGCTTGGCCCCCTGCTATTCGGCGAGGAAGACCACATCGCCAACCAGGACGCCATCTGGCAGGCGCTGATGGCCATCCCCGAACCCGAGTTGCAAAGGCTGAGCCGGGAGGTGGATGCCTCGAGCCGGATACTACAAGGCTGGTATGAATTGGCGATCCTCAGCAAAAACAACGAATCGGACATCGACCGCCAACAGTCCATGATCGACAATTGGCTGGCTGGCCGCCCGGAACACCCGGCCAGCATCCACTTGCCCAGTGATTTACAACTGCTAAAGCAATTGGTGGCTGAACAACCTCGCCAGGTCGCCTTGTTGCTCCCGCTAAACGGCGACTACGAGCGGGCCGGTAAAGCGGTGCGCGACGGCTTTCTGGCGGCCTATTACGACGCAAAAATCCGCGGCATCCGCACCCCCGAGATACGGATCTTCGACACCAACCAGGATGACTTTAACACTGTATACAACCTGGCTGTGCAGGACGGGGCGGAAACGATTATCGGTCCGTTGCGTCCCGAGGATCTCGATCAGCTGCACTTACACCCCAACCTGCCCGTACCCACATTGGCGCTCAATTATGCCGCCAATCCCTTTGGGCTTCCCGACCAACTGTATCAGTTCAGTTTCGAAGTCGAGGACGAGGCGCGCCAGGTGGCCACCCGCGCCTGGCTCGAAGGTCACCGCCACGCCTTGGTTCTGGTACCGCAAACCCGGCGCGGCGAGCGAAATGCTCTGGCGTTTCGCGACACTTGGGAGGAGTTGGGCGGCACCATTGTCAATCAGAGCTATTACGCGGATCAACAGGACTACTCGGAGGTGGTGGAGTCGGCGCTGCTGGCGGACCAAAGCAAGGAACGGGTCCGAACCCTGCGCGGGCTGCTGGGCAGCGATATAAAATTTGAAGGGGCGCGCAGACGACAGGATGTGGATTTCATTTTCCTGGTAGCGGATCCCTCCGCCGCCCAGCTGTTAAAGCCGACTCTCGCGTTTCACTACGCGGGCAATATTCCCGTGTACTCCACTAGCGGCGTGTTTTCCTCCAACCCGGGAAACCATACCAGCCGGGATTTGAACGGGATCCGATTTATCACACTGCCCTGGTATTTTGCCAATACCAGTGAGGTAAAACGAGCAATCGATCAAAACGCCGCTCCCGATTCATCCTACGTTCGACTGTACGCCATGGGCGTGGATGCATACCGGCTGTATCCTCGGTTGAAGCAGTTGGATCAGGTCGAAGGGACGCGCTTTTATGGTCAAACGGGGATTCTGGAACTGCGTCACGAGCGCAAGCTGGAACGCGAACAGATTTGGGCGGAAATAGTCAACGGTGAGGCGATACCGCTACCCACGGTGGTAACGGAGGCCTATGCGGATTAGGCCCTTGTGGAACCCCGCGAAACGATCCGCCAAAGACAGCAAACCGGCTGATCGCGGTACCACGGCGGAACGCAATGCGGAAAATTACCTCCTGGGACAGGGCTTGACACTCGAGCGGCGCAACTTCCGCTGCAAGGTGGGTGAAATTGATCTGGTCATGCGGGACGGGCCGGTTTACGTATTTGTTGAAGTCCGCTATCGCAAACACGCGCGGTTCGGTTTGCCGGCGGAGACAGTCGACAAAACTAAGCAAAAAAAATTGTTACGCGCGGCCCAGTACTTTCTCCAGAATAAAGGATTGTTTGATAAAGTGCCCTGCCGCTTCGACGTCGTCACGATTGTCGGGGAGGATCATCGCTCTCCACCGCTGATTGACTGGATTGAAAACGCATTTTCCCTGGAATACTGATTGATTGACGCACCACCAACGGACTGTTCACAAATGCACGATCGCATAATGCAGATTTTTCACCAGAGCATTGAAACCAAAATGCAAGCTGGTGAATTATTGACGCCACTGATCGACAAAGCCAGTCAAATGATTGTAAGCAGCCTCCTGAATGAAGGTAAAGTACTGGTGGCAGGCAACGGTTGCTCCGCCGCTATCGGCCAAGTCATGGTCGCCAGCCTTATTAATCGATTGAAACAGGAACGACCCAGCCTGCCGGCCATTAACATTGCGGGTGATAGCGCAACTCTAACGGCAATTGCCAACGACTTCAGCTATAACGATGTGTTCGCCAAACAAGTTCGTGCGCTCGGCAACGCTGGCGATGTATTGCTGATGATTACCAGCACCGGCAACTCCAGCAACTTGGTGCAGGCGATTGCCGCCGCCCACGACCGGCACGTTGCAATCATTGCCATGACCGGTAGCGACGGTGGCGACTTGGCCACCTTATTGGACGCCGACGACCTGGAATTGCGGGTTCCGTCGGATTCTCCCGTGCACGTGCACGAGGTTCACCTGCTGACGGTGTTTTGCCTCTGCGATCTTATTGATTTCCAACTCTTCGGAGCTCAAGACCCTTTATGAAGAAATTCGGTATTTTGTCCATTTCTATTTTGTGTCTACTCTTGAACGGCTGCGCCTCCATTATAGACGCCACCACCAGCGAACCCATCGACATGGATCCCAACAAGCGCACGGTGGGCGCCATGCTCGACGATTCTCAATTGGAAACCATTGCCAAGGTTAATATCGGCAAGGCACACCCGGATTTAAAAAGCGCACCCATCACGATCACCAGTTACAACCGTGTAGTACTACTCACTGGCCAGGTCAGAAATGCCGAGCAACGGGAACTGGCTGCCCGAACGGTGGCCAAGCTCAGCAAGGTGCGCCAGGTATATAACGAACTGCAAGTGCAGGCCCCCACCTCCTTCCTGGCAAATACCAACGACGCCTGGCTAACCACCAAGGTAAAAACCAAGCTAATGACTAGCGACAAAGTGCGCGCCAACCGGGTAAAAGTGCTGACCGAAAACGGCGTAGTCTACCTGATGGGCATGATACCGCGCCGGGAGGCCGAGACGGCAGCCGACATCGCCAGCGCCACAGCCGGAGTGCAAAAAGTCGTACTCGCGGTGGAATACACGGATCAGTGATATGTGTCAGCCGGGGCGGGCTGGCACACATGAAAAAAGGAGTTTTACTGGTTTACCCACATTCCCGCGCCAATCGCTCCACTTCAGACCAGCGGCCATTGCGAATCGAGTCCGAAGCCACCATCCATGAGCCACCCACACATAGCACGTTGGGCAACGACAGATAGTTTTTGAAGTTCGCGGCGCTGATACCACCGGTGGGACAAAACTGAATGCCTTCGAAAGGAGCCGCCAGAGACTTCAACAACGGAATCCCCCCCACCACTTCGGCGGGAAACAACTTGAAGCAATCGAAGCCCAAGGCAATCCCTTCCAATACTTCAGACGCCGTTGCAACGCCTGGGAGGAACGCCAGGTCGGCATTCCTGGCCGCGCTTGCCAATTCACGAGTAAGACCGGGGCTCACCGCGAAATCGGCGCCGGCGGCGGATACCGCTTCCACATCTTCCGGCGTTTTAAGCGTGCCGGCCGCCACCACAAAATCCGCGACGGTCGCCTTTACCGTTGCTATGGCTTCGAGGGCCGCCGGTGTGCGCAGGGTAATCTCCACCCCGCCCAATCCACCAGACTGCAGAGCCCGAGCCGTGGCTACCGCCTGCTCCGGTGTATCCACCGTGAGAACGGGCAAAACCCGCAAGCGAGCCAGCAGTACGTTCAGTGATCCCATGCTCAGTGATTCCATGCTCCGTCATCCACGATTAAAAAGTTGTTGAGCCCGCATTGGCCTCGCTCACGCAGGCGCGGAAGCTGGCAAACAAACTGCGGCCCAGAGTATCATTGTTGCCGCTGAAGACTGCCGGCTCACGCTGGTCGAGCGTTGGCTGATCCAGGTCCACACTCATGATTCCCTGCTCCGAATCAATAGTGATCACGTCACCATCGCGGAGCTTGGCGATGGGACCGCGCTCCAATGCTTCGGGAGAAACGTGAATCGCCGCGGGCACCTTGCCCGAGGCACCGGACATGCGACCATCAGTTAGCAAAGCGACGTGGTGACCACGATCCTGTAGTACGCCAAGGTATGGCGTTAGTTGATGTAACTCGGGCATGCCATTGGACTTCGCACCCTGAAAGCGCACTACCGCCACAAAATCCTTATTTAACTTACCCGCCTCGAAGGCATGGTGCAATTCGTCCTGGTCGTGGAATATCATGCAGGGCGCGGTTACCTTGCGATGTTCCGGCTTCACTGCGGAAATTTTGATGATGCCGTGGCCCAGGTTGCCGCTCACCAATCGCAGGCCGCCTTCCTTGTTGAAGGGGTCGGAACAAGGGCGCAACACATCCGGATTGCGGCTCTCTTCTACGCGACTGCGCCAGTGCAATTTGCCATCCTCATCCAGTTCCGGTTTGTACTCCTGGGATTCCAGTCCCTCGCCCATCAGGGTGACAACATTCTCGTTGAGCAATCCGGCCCCGCGCAGCTCGCGCACCAGAAAGGCCATGCCGCCTGCTCGCTGGAATGCATTTACGTCGGCATCACCGTTGGGATAAACCTTGGTAATTAAAGGTACAACGCGGGACAGATTATCAAAATCCTCCCAACGCAGTTGAATACCCGCCGCTTTCGCCATGGCGACCAAATGCAAGGTGTGATTGGTGGAGCCGCCAGTCGACAATAGACCCACTAGCGCATTGACGATGGATTCTTCGGTCACCACTGTGCATAGTGGCGTAAAGCTTTTTGAACTTGTGTCCGCGGCGGCAATAACCCGCAGTACAGTTTCCCGCGTCATGGCCGGTCGCATATCGTCATCGGGATTTATAAAGGAACAACCAGGCAGTTGCACGCCCAGCAGCTCCATCATCACCTGATTACTGTTGGCCGTGCCGTAGAAAGTACAGGTTCCAGGCATATGATATGAAGCAGATTCCACCTCAAGTAACTCTTCCCGCGTGGCCTTGCCCTCGGCGTAGCGTTGCCGCACGCTGGCCTTTTCCGTGTTCGGAATACCGGAGTGCATGGGACCGGCGGGAATAAATCCCGCCGGAAGATGGCCAAACTGCAAGGCGCCTATCATCAGCCCTGGCACGATTTTGTCGCACACGCCCAGGCACAACAAACCATCGAACAGGTTGTGACTAAAGCTGATAGCGGTGGCCATGGCAATCACGTCGCGGCTGAACAGGCTCAGCTCCATACCAGTGCGCCCCTGAGTCACGCCGTCGCACATGGCGGGAACACCGCCAGCCACTTGAGCGGAGGAACCTACTTCGCGCGCCACTTGGCGAATCAGTTCCGGGTAATTTTCCATGGGTTGATGGGCGGCAATCACATCGTTGTAGGCATTCACAATGCCCAAATGGGCACTTTGCATGAGGCGAATAGTCTGCTTGTCGGTTTCGCCACAAGCCGCATAGCCATGAGCCAGGTTGCCACAGGACAACACCTTGCGTGGCGGATCGTCGTCTCGGGTGCGTTGCATGCGTTCCAGGTATTCGCGCCGCGATTGCTGACTGCGTTTGCGAATGTCCACCGTCACTGACTCGACCACTGAATTAATCGCGCTCATACTCACTCCGCCGCAAAATAGATGTCGAGCAACACTTGGGATTGATGCAATACAGCCCGCACCGGCAGCTCATCGGTTTTGCCAGGCTGCAAGGCCTTCTGTAACACCTGCCACTTGTCCTTGCCGACCAAGTGCAGAATCAAATGTTGGGCGCCAAGCAAGACGGGCAAAGTCAATGTCATGCGATCATGCGGTGCCGAAGGCGGTCGCACCACCTGGCAAAGCCGTTCTCCTTCCGGATGCAGCGCCTGTCGCAGCGTACTCGCACCGGGGAAAAACGAAGCCGTATGACCATCGTTCCCCATGCCCAAAATAACAACATCAAACGGCATCGGCACATCGCGCAAGCGCCCTTCAACGTCATTCTCCGCCACAAAGGGATCCGCCGCTTCTGTTTTCAAGGGAATAAAGGTGGCACTCGCCGCCCTGCGCCGCAACAAATGCTCGCGCACCAATTTCGCATTGGAATCCGCATGATCCTCATCCACCCAGCGCTCATCCACCAGCGTCACCGTCACCTTTTCCCAAGGCAACTCACAGTTCGCCATTCGCTCGAACAGCGTCTTCGGCGTACTCCCCCCCGACACCGCCAACGACGCACGTCCATTCGCCTCAATACCGTGCCGCAACCCGCCGACAATCTTATCCGCAAGCTTCGGCACCAACTCCTCGTTACGATCAAACCGATTAATCACCCAAGACATAATCCCTTCACCCTTCCATCATCTTCCGCCCACTCTCAAACTATTTCGCTGTCTCGTTGTCTCATTGTTCCCTGTTCCCTGTTCCCTGTTCCCT
>JBBDIU010000112.1:0-16820 GCA_040880205.1 Cellvibrionaceae bacterium | reverse complement strand
GCAGTCGGCAGTCGGCAGTCGGCAGTCGGCAGTCGGCAGTCGGCAGTCGGCAGTCAAAGAGTGTAATTGCGTAGGTTGGCGCTGCAAGTGGCAGCGCAAGCTGCTTCCTGCGACCTACCTTCCGCAATATACTTTCCACAACACGTTTGTCTGCAACATATTTGCCAAACCGGCGGACGCCGAAGGCGGAGGCATTACCGACGCAATGGGAAGCTCCTATTGAATGGATTACAAGAAGGACCCCGGCCCTTGTGTTTTTACTAGCGATTAGAGACTAGCGATTAGCGACTTTACTGCTTAAGGCAAATCCTCGGCTTC
Organism: Cellvibrionaceae bacterium; assembly: GCA_040880205.1. Classification (GTDB taxonomy): domain Bacteria; phylum Pseudomonadota; class Gammaproteobacteria; order Pseudomonadales; family Cellvibrionaceae; genus WACF01. Next base: position 16,502 of record JBBDIU010000112.1, on the reverse strand, counting down.
AATCGCGTCGCGCAACTCCCGCAGCCGCGCTTGCAACTTGCGGGTATTGTCCGGGCCCATGCGCAATAGAAGTTTTTGTGGATCGGGCAGGGACTCCAGCTGCGGGTCCTCGTACTCGTAAAAGACCTTGGGCTGGATCAAAATAGGGGCTTGCTCAAGTATCGGTGCCGCCAGCATGCTGTCGATGGCGCGCAAGGTAACTTCTTTGAAGCTGCCGGCGTCCACACCGTGTTGTGCGTAGGCTTCCTCCAGCAGAGGATAGAAGCGCCTGTATACCGCCGCCACATTCCGCGGATCGAGTTCAGTCACAATATTCACATAGCTGTCGTAGCGCTCGTAGTTGCGCGGTGATAATCGATAACGCTGGCCCACCTCTTCATCCAGCGGCTCATCCAGTTTCTCCACCAACAGGGAACCCCCGGGCGAATCAACGGGCCGGTACTCATGGACGACATTGCCGCCGGTCAGTCCGATAAGTGCGCGGACGGATTTCAGAATTATATTATCCGCCACCAGCATGTCGCGTAAATCGGTGTTGGGGGAAAGTTGTTCCGCGGCGGCCGCAGCTACCGCATCGCTTTCAGCCAGTTCCGGCAACGGTTCGGGTTGAGGTTCCGGTTCCGCTGATGGTTGCGCGACTTCCGGTTCGGCGGGCTCGGGTTCGGGTTCTGGCGCGGGATCGGCCGGCGGAACGGGATCCATCACCGCCGGTTCCGGCACCGGCTGCTCCGGCGTATCGTCTCCCGCTATCTGCCACAGCAAGACGGCGGCGATCACCACCGCCCCGGCTAGAAGCAGTATTTTAATCAGGTAGGAACCTTTACTATCTGTGCTGTTTGCGTCGTCATTAGCCATGGGAAGTGCCCCGTAAAAAATTAGCTCTCGTTATACGTGAGTTTATGACTGCTGCCCCGAGTTCCAGTTCACTTACCGCGAAATCATCCCCGAAATTATCAGAGCACCGCCAGATTTCGCCATGAATCGAACGGGTTTTGATTAATAAGTAGGCAGCCAGTAGTGGATAGAGCGTCCTCCAAGTCAGTTGTTGATCACCAGTAAATAGCCCTCGGTCTTGCGAGGTTTGGCAACAGACCAGGGGAGTAGCTCAGCGCCAAACTTCTTCTCGCAACGCTCGGCCAGTTTCAAGAAGGGTCCCCGCCCGGGATCGGCGATCACGATGGTTCCCACTTCTTCCTTGCAAGCTCGCATGATCACCTTGTACAGCGGATCAACCAATTCGTCCCAAAAACAGATGTCACCACCGGCCACCAAGTCCTGCTTGGCGAGGGCGTTACGCTTGATATTCTCAAAGCGGCACTGTTTGGTTTTGACCTTCACCTCATTGAGGGCCGCATGAACTTTGAGGTAGGGAAACACGTTTTCGTCGGCGTCCACTCCCGTGACCTTGGCACCGAATCGGGACGCGCAATAAATACTGAGCAGGCCCCAGCCGCAGCCGATTTCCATTACCCTGGCTTTTTCCGCCAACGGGTTTTGCTCCAGATAATCCATAATAAAGTAACTGGACGGCCAAATTTTGTCGCCATGTATCTCCGGGCCGGGAATACCTTTACGCAAGCGCTTCATCACCGGGTGTTTGTTCTTGAAGACGAATACGCCGTTGGTTTCCGTAATATTCTTTAGTGTCGTCATGGTTACAGCTTGTGTATTGCGGCGGGATCCGCTGAATCACTGTCCTTGATGCGGAATAGCGATTATCCTCGTCTGAAAATCACAAATCAACCGGCGCGGTACGGCTTCAATTGCCAATAAACTAGGGAGCCTCTGTGGACGTCGCGCACCAAGCACGCAAAAGTGCAGTGGCGCAAATCGCTGCGCCATGGAAATGGCTCCAATATGAGCCGCGCGAGGGCAAATTGTAAACCCGCCAATGCAGAGTTACGGTAACAACATAGACAAACCTAGTATCGCTTAACACAAGTTCGCCCTGTTTCAGCGCGCCATCAAACCAATCAACTTGGCGGTATACTATAGCGAGTAAGTCGCGCGTAACATTTTTCGCCGAGTGCTGTCGGACTGTAATAGAACAGGGCCAAGCGTGGAGGTCGATATGAAAGCGTCGGAGTTTTTGCAGCAGTACGGGGAGCGCAAAAAGCGCAAGGCGGCGGAGGATAACGAAGAGGAAAAGGAGCACTCGCTGCAAGAGAACGCCAAGCAGCGTGCAAAACATCCTGGATCACTGAATGCAGGGACGGCGTTTGATTGGGAGGATATGGAAGACTATCAACGGGAGCTGGACCGTTTGGACAAGGAAGGTCCCGGTAGCCACGAGCCGTAAATGAATTGGCAAATGAATCAAAAGGTCCGGTTTGAAATGGCGCTGAAATTGAAAGCGCCGCTCTTTAGGGTTCGAGTTGCCGTCGAGGTTTGTCGAGTTAGCCCTTGGGAGGTGTTGGCAAAGGTCATAAACTCCGGGTCGAGCTTGGCTTGCATGTTATCCACGAACCGTCCACAGGCGGGACTGTAGTTTTCTCCGATCGCATACTGAAGCTGGAAACGCCCGTCGGGAATAGCGTCTACCGTGACGGTTTCACCTCCGCGCACATAGAAGAAAACTTCCGTATTGCCTTCGTGGTCCTTCAATTTTACCAACGCATCCAAACCGGGTGGGTTAACCACGATTAGGGTATTGCTGCCGGTTCTGCCAGTGGCGAGGTGTTGGCCGCTTTCCGGTCGCCAGACGCCGTACTCACGACATTTCGCCGTCTGCGCTGGTTCACCACTTCCCCGCGCCAGATTCTGCTTCAGCACATAGCCGCCGCGAGCATCATCCAATCGGACATAGGCCCATCGACCGGTGGATTGCTCTGAATCGACCTCCACATCCTGAAACTCATTCAGGGTTGCCATGCTTGGCGCTTGTGGGTCGGGTGCCGCGTGGACTTGCACGTTGGAGCTTGTAACGTACATGGGCCTGTCGTCGTCGGGCAGGAATGTCGCATCGCCTCGCTCGCCATGAAGCAGCGAGAAGTAAGCCAATGGCACCAAGCTTAGCAGGACAAGACCCACCACCGGCCAACTGAGCAAAGCCTCGACGACTACCTTTTTGGCCTGCTTGGGGCCTCGCCGCGGCTCGCTCCGATCCGCATCGACGTTAGTAGCGAGGAAGTCGCCATAACGTTTCCGCCAATTGGACTTACCGACCAAACCCAAATGGCGGCGCACATAGCCAATCGCGCTCAAGGTAGCATGCACGCGGTCGTACTCGGCCTTCTTATCTTGGTTTAGCAGGATAGTAAAGGCCGCGTCCTTGTCTGCCTCATTGCCATCACAGTTATGGATCTTTACTCGATTAGTTTCCCTGGGTCGCAGATTGTTGCGGCGATACAAGTCCTTCATTCGCTCAGCACCTCGTAGGCTTGCTGAACGCGCAAGAAGTTGTGCTCGGCCGCCTCTCTCGCCTCGGCCTCCACGGACACATAACGGTCGGGATGGTAGTTTTGCGCCAGACGCCGATAGGCCTTTTTGATTTCCGCCAGCGATGCCTCCTTTTCCAGCCCGAGCACGGCATACGCCTCCGCGCGACTGAAACGCTGGCCCGGCACGTGTTCCCGTATCTCCCACCACAATACCGAACCGGGGTCACCAGGCTCTGGCAAATCGCTACCGGTTTTTTCCCGATATAGAACGCCGACTTGCTCCAGGCTAACCTCAAGCAAGTCACTGTACAAACGCAAAATGTGGTTGGCGGAAGTCGCCAGATGGTGGTTGGCCGTGGCGGCGCCGATGGCCAGATCCATAAAGAAATACTTCTCCTCTTCCCTGAGTTCGCGCTGCAATATGCGACAAGCGACGAGAAAGCTACTTAGGTCATTGGCGGCAATGATGGCCAGCAGTTGATCTGAATATTCCAAACCACCGGAGAGCGCCTCGAAATGTCGGCCCATGTAAGCACGGGTATCTTGGTCAAGCGCGCCATCGGCGGCCGCGATCCACAGCAGGGCAAAGGCAACACAGATATCCACTTGATGCTCTGACCGCGCGAGCAGATCGGCTAATTTCGAATTCATGATGCCGCTACATGCCCGCGTAGACCGCTGGTGCTTCCCGCGGAGATTTTATTGTTTGGTGCCAAGCGATTGTCATTGTTGCCTCACAACATCCGCATTCGGAAAACATGAACGCAAAAACCACATTGCCCTGCTGCCACACGCTCAAACTTATCAAAAATCAGATATTGCCCCTCGCGCAATGTTCCCGCCCGCCGTATTCGCGGCGGAATCACGGATCCGGGCCGGAGTCCGGCAGCTGTCGGCGCGGATTGAGCGGATACGATAACGCCATCAGTCCGCAGGACACAAGCACGTAGAACCCACAGCCTCCCATCAACAGCTGAATGGTCACCCCTCGGTCGATCAGGTAGCCAAACAAAGAGGGCGATAGCGCCGTGGCGAATACCATGATCGCCACGGTCATGGAGCGAATAGCGCCGAGGTTTTCACTGCCGTAGATGTCGGGCCAAAGCGAATTGCTGATGGGCGGACTGCTGCCAATGGTCATGGCCAGTAGCGCCATGACGGCCATGACCGACCACGGACCTGGTACAAGGGCAAGCACGAAAAGTGCGGCCACCATGGGCAGAAGGAAGAATGGCAGCAGCCTGACCGGACCAAAACGATCGACGAGTCCGCCGGAAAGCAGCGACGCGAACCAATGTACTAGCCCATATACAACAAAACCAGTGGTGAACCAGGCGAGCGTCCAATCCTTGCTTGCCACTACCGCATTCTGATGAACGAAAATGCCAGTAACGATAAAGGGCCCCGCCATATAGCCCGGCAACACCAGCCAGAAGCGATAATCACGCAGCACCGCTTTCCGCCCCGCCGGGTGTGCTCGGGACTTCACCGGACCGGGAAGGGTAGTGGCCAATTGGCCGCGGTCGTCAAAGCCGTATCGCAAGCACCATAAGGCCATGGGCAGCAAAATCAGCGGTATGGTCATGCTCAGAGCAAGGAAACTGGACTGCCAACCCAGCCAGGCAATTAGCGTTACCGCCAGCTTGGGCAGCACGACCTCGCCCGCCGGCACGCCGGACGTGGCGATACTGATGGCCATGCCGCGATTCGCCTGAAAGGCACGCGCCATGGTGGTTATTCCGGTATGGGGCAAGAGTGCCTGGCCGAACAGGCGCAGTAAATAAAAGGCAAGCAACAGGGTTACCAGGTGTCGGACCTGGGACATCAGCAGCATGGCGGCGAATAACCCCATGCTGACGCCAATCGTGTAATGCTTTAATGAGATTCGGTCAATTAAACCCCCCAACCAGGTAACGGTTAATGCGCTGGCAACCGTGGCAGCCGAATAGGCGTTGCCGTATTCGGCCGCCGACAGCTGCAGGGATTCCTGGATGCTCTTGCCGAAGGCGCCGATAAAAAAAGACTGGCCAAAATTGCCCCAAAACACGGCGGCAAACCCAAAACCCAGTACCGGCGCATAGACGGTGAGCAGTTCAAGATAGCGCTTTACCATGCGAGGCGTGACAGCTTGATGGTGGATAAAATGGGAGCGACAGTTACGCGGCCCCTGCACTATTAACCTGGCAATCAAATAGATCGTCCCTGATCTGTTTGATTGTCGCCCTTGAAATACTGGCGCAAGTGCGCGAACTTGCTGATATTCCAAGGGCTCGCGCTGGCCTATGGCCAGCGGCGGTACATCCCTGTACCGCGCTATTAACCCGACAATCTTAACTGCGGGGTTAATAGTGGCCACGAGAGTGCGAGGAGTTAATCCCAGGCGCCCATCCAGGGCACAATGGAGATATAAAGAATAAGCCCGACGGCAAGGAGATACAGGATGACTTTGGCGGGCTCGCGCCTGAGCCGCATCCAAAAGCTTTCCGCGTCGCCGTTGGCGCGATGTAGCTGGCGCATGCGCTCGCCGTGCTCGGCTTGGAAATCGGCAATCAGTTGTCGGGCTCGCTCCAATTGCTCTTTATCTCGCAACCAAATGGCGGCAACCGAAATGCCGAAGGTGCCCGCGGCGGTTTCGTAAAATTCGATGTGGCCTTCCCTAAGCACAAACCGTACCGCTTCCGCCTCCTCCTCGGGCACATTGTTGAGCCTGAAAAGCAGAACACTCACGAGGAAAGCGCCAGCACACTCTGCAAGAAACGCGAGATGTCTTGAATTTCCTCGGCGCAAACCGCGTGTTGCATGGGGTAGGTTTTGTAGCCGGGCTGATAGCCTAGGGCGCGCAACTTTTCCACGCCATTTTGCGCCATTTGTTCGGGAACCATGGGATCATGGCTGCCGTGAAAAACCTGAATCGGCAACGAGCGGTTCGCGGACGACAATTTGATTGAGCTGGCAGTGGGAAAGTAGGTGGACAGAGCCAGCAAACCCGCTAGCGGTTTCGGGTAGGTGAGTCCGGCCTGGTAGTTGACCGCGCCTCCCTGGGAAAAGCCCGCCAAGACGATGCGGCGACTGTCGACGCCGCGTTCGATTTCCCGGTCAATCAAGGCCTGCACGGCGCTGGCGGATGCCATCAGTTGTTTTTCGTCAAGGGAACGCTCCGAGCCCATACCCAGAATGTCGTACCAGGCAGGCATCACCATGCCACCGTTAACGGTGACTGGAATGGATGGCGCGTTGGGAAACACAAAGCGAATATTCAAACTCTCGGGCAAGCGCAGTTCCGGAACAATCGGCTCAAAATCGTGGCCATCGGCACCCAGGCCGTGCAACCAAATAACAGCGACGTCGGCTTTTTCCCGGGGCTCAATTTCAATACAGGGCAGATAGGACATCGCTCACTCACTTTTGGAATTCGTACAGTAACGTCGATCAGGTTTTCAAGCGCCAACCGGTTTTGAAAATCCACCAGACAAAGCCCAGGCAGATGCCAAGGAAAAACAGGATCATGCCAAAGCTGACCAGCAAGCTGACGTCAGCGATTTCATAAAAACTGTAGCGGAAACCACTCACCAGATACAAGACTGGATTGAATAAGGTGACCGTTTGCCACGCCGGGGGCAGCATGTCGATGGAATAAAAGCTGCCGCCCAAAAACACCAAAGGAGTTACTATCAACATGGGTATTAGCTGCAGCTTTTCAAAATTGTCCGCCCAAATACCGATGATAAAGCCAAACAGGCTAAAGGATACCGCTGTGAGAATAAGAAAAAACAACATTAAAAAGGGGTGACGAATTTCCAGCGGCACAAACAGGGCGGCCGTGGCCAGAATAATCAACCCAAGCATCATTGACTTGCTGGCCGCCGCCCCCACGTAACCAAGCACAATTTCCGGCATGGCCACCGGTGCCGAAAGAACCTCGTAGATGGTGCCGGTAAACTTGGGAAAATAAATGCCGAAAGAGGCGTTGGAAATACTCTGGGTCAGCAGCGACAGCATTATCAAGCCCGGCACCAAAAAAGCACCGTAGCTAACCCCTTCCACCTGCTCGATACGCGAACCAATGGCTGAACCGAACACCACAAAATACAAGGTAGTGGATATAACGGGTGCCACCACACTCTGCAACAGCGTTCGCCAGGTGCGCGCCATTTCAAAAAAATAAATTGCCTTAACTGCATGAAAATTCATTGGCTTCCTTTACGTCTAACAAAAATCTCTAACAAAAAGTCTCTAACAAAAGCCACTAGCTAGAGTCTCTAACCAATTCCACAAAAATTTCTTCCAGGGACGTCTTCTTGGTATGCAAATCACGCACATTGATTTGCGCATGCCGCAGGTCTTCCAGCAAACCGGTAATCGTGGAATCCTCCTGGGAATTATAGGTGTATACCAATTGCGAACCTTCGCCATTCAGTTCCAAGCTGTGGGCCTTTAGGGAGGGCGGCAGAATATCAATGGGAACATCGAGATCCAGGGTCAACTGGCGTTTACCGAGTTTGGTCATTAATTCGGCCTTGTCTTCAATCAGCATCAATTCACCCTTGTTAACCACTCCCACCCGATCGGCAATTTCCTCGGCTTCCTCGATATAGTGGGTGGTAAGAATAATGGTGACCCCGCTTTCACGCAGCGCGTGCACCATGCGCCACATATCTTTACGTAACTCAACATCCACACCGGCGGTAGGTTCATCCAGAAATAGAACCGAAGGTTCGTGAGACAAGGCCTTGGCGATCAGTACCCGGCGTTTCATCCCGCCGGACAGCATCATGATCATGCTGTCCTTTTTGTCCCAAAGGGACAAATCCCTGAGAACTTTTTCGATATGCGCTGGATTAGGCGGCTTGCCGTAAAGCCCGCGGCTGAAACTAACCGTTGACCAGACCGATTCGAATGCGTCGGTGGTCAATTCCTGCGGCACTAAGCCGATCATCGCGCGGGTTTTGCGGAAATCCCTGATAATGTCATGGTCGGCAACCTCCACCGAGCCCGCGCTCGGACTGACAATGCCGCACACGATGGAAATCAGCGTTGTCTTGCCAGCCCCGTTGGGCCCCAGCAGCGCCAGGATCTCGCCCTTGCGAATGTCCAGGCTCACGTCTTTCAAAGCCTGAAAGCCGTTCGCATAATGTTTGGACAGATTTTTGATCGAAACAATGGGTTCCATGCGAATCCTTGGTAGATATCTTGCAACAACCGATCAGCAGCGGATCGGCAGCCGCGTATGATAACAGTGGGGGGATATGAGTCGCTAGTCGCTGGCCAATAGTCGAACGAAGCTCCACTTCTTCGACTGGAGGCAGAAATCTCACCAACCTCGCCCTAGCGTACCGAGCTTGACTTGAGTCTCAGAATCGAAATCCATCTCTGGAAGTCCGTGCCGAGCCACCGTTTGCCACTGGGGTTGGTCTATCGGAACCGCATAAATACATCCGTGTAGCTCCGTCGCTTGACCGCCATGGACGGCGGAAATGCACGCTTTGCAGGAGCAAAAGCACGCCGTCCCTGAATCGAGGGATTCGAAATGCCATACGTAGCGCCAAACTCCCACCGCGGCTTTCCCCCTTCGGTCATTTCTTTCTTGGGCTTGCCGCCCAACGTGAAGACAGGAGTCCGGTGTTTGCTGATGTGACCCTCGACAGCAGGGATGCTGGCGAGGAGCCCCCAGGGATGGGTTCACGGCGAGTCACAACAGTGACAAATCGGCAGGATAGCCGATTTGCACAGCGAAGCTGCCCGAAGGGCGAATCACAAGGATGTGATGAGTGCATACCGGACTTCTGGCCCGGCACACAAATCCAATCCTCACCGAACCCAAACTTAGACTAGTCCCGCAACTGTCAAACTATGCATGCCTCCCCAGCAGAGCTGGGGGGTCTCGCTTTTTTACTAGCGACTAGAGACTAACGACTTTCTTCTAATGCAATTTCAATCGGGGGCGCAGCAGGCGATTAAAGCGGCCGGCCAGTAACAGCAATAAAGTACGCGGCCAGCCATAGAGTGCGGCCTGATGCAGGCGGTAAAGGCTGATGTAGGTGAGGCGAGCGAGCCGGCCTTCGATAAACAAGTTGCCGCCGCGTCCGAGACTGCCCATCAATACGCCCACCGAGGAATATTCAGACAGGGAGATAAGCGAACCCTTGTCGCGATAGCGAAAGGCTTTGCTGGCTTTGTCTTCGAGCCTTGCCGGCAGACTTTTGCCGAGGTACTTGGCCATTTGCAACGCGGCTTGCGCACGCGGTGGTACAAAGCTATGTTCACCCATGGCCAGCGAAGCGCAGTCGCCAATCGCATAAACGGATTGGTCGGCGGTCAGCAGCTGATCATTAACCACCAACTGGTTGAGGCGGTTCACCGGCAGGCCGAAATCGGCTAGGCAGTCGGGCGCCTTTATGCCAGCCGCCCACACCAGCATGTCCCCGGGAATTTCCTGACCCGCTGTGGTGATAAACGAATTTTCCGTGGCGGCATTAATCACGGTGCCGGTTGCCACCTGCACACCCAGGTCGCGCAGGTGCCGGGTCGCTGAATTGGCAATGCGTTCGTTGAGTACGGGCAAAATGCGCTGACCCGCTTCAACCAGGGTGACCTCGAGCTTGCCGCGATCCAGCTTGGCATGGCCGTAGCCGTGCAACAAATTTACCGCGTGGTGTAGTTCCGCCGCCAACTCCACTCCTGTCGCGCCGCCTCCAACGATGGCTATTCGCAACGCTCTGTCGTAGTAGTCGACCGTCAGGGACAAGTTCAAAAAGCGCTGCTGAAAGCGCTCGGCCTGTTCGCGACTATCCAGGAAAAGGCAGTGCTCGCGCACACCCGGCGTATTGAAATCGTTACCCTGGCTGCCCATGGCCAGCACCAGATAATCGTAGGCGATTTCCCGCTCCGGCAAAATTTCCGGCCCCTTGCCATTTTCCCGAAGGGCCGCCAGACAAATGGTTTTGCGCTCACGGTCGAGGGCCTGCAGCCGGCCTTGTTGGAAAGTGTAGTGATTGGCGCGCGCGTGGGCACGATAGTCGATAGCATCCAGGTTGGCATCAATCGCACCGGTGGCCACTTCGTGATAACGGGGTTTCCAGATGTGCGTGAGGCTGCTATCCACCAACGTAATACCAGCCTTGCCTCGCTTGCCGAGGCGCTTTCCCAGCGCAGTGACCAGGGGCATGCCGCCGGCACCCCCACCTACCACTACAATGCGTGGAACTTGCATAAATGCTTTACCATCTTGGTCGGAAGTAAGCTGTCATTTAGTCGCGGATGCCATGATAGGCTCCCAAAGCGCACATTTTGCGGATTGTACTCTCATAAATCGTAATAATGGCATTTCCGGCTGAACTTCTGCTTGCGCAAAATTTCATAGATGGGATGTTTGACGAGGTGGTGTTTTCTTGATCGATATTGGCAAGAAAGTATTCATCTTCACCTTTTAATAATTAGACAGCAATGACTCAATGGAGATAAAAATGAAGACCATAAACCTCTGGCTAAGCGCCCTGATACTACTTATTGCTCATTCCGCCGCACTGGCCGTCGACGAGGCGGCGCTGGAAAAGGCGCTTAACGGCGATCACCGCCCCGCCGCGGACAAAGCCCGCGACCAGTACCGCCACCCCGCCGAGACATTGGCGTTCTTCGGCATTGAGAAAGATGACACAGTGGTCGAGAGCTGGCCCGGCGGCGGCTGGTATACCCAGGTGCTCGCACCGTATTTGAAAGATGAAGGTCAACTGATCGTGGCGGAACCGCGCCCCAATCCCAGATATCACAGCATGCTTGAGGAAAACTCCGATGTTTACGGCGAGGTGGTGAAGGTGGATCTGGCCGCGGGCGAAGCTATGGCCGAACCCGGCACTGTTGACGCCATTCTGGACTTTCGCAATGCCCACAACTGGATCGGCAGCAGTGAGCGCCGCGAGCCCTTACTGAAAGCCTGGCACGCGGCGCTGAAATCCGACGGTATCGTCGGCATTGTTGACCACCGCCAGGACGCCGACAGCAGCGTAACCGGTCGAACCGGCTACGTGACTGAACAACAAGTCATCGATGTCATGGAAGAGCACGGCTTCGAACTGCTGGAGCGTTCCGAAGTGAACGCCAATCCCAAGGACACCAAGGACCACCCTTCCGGCGTTTGGACCTTGCCCCCCAGCTTGAGACTCGGTGATCAGGACCGAGATAAGTATCTTGCCATCGGCGAGAGCGACCGGATGACGCTGAAGTTTCGGAAGAAATAACGGCAGACGGCAGACAAAACTGAACTTTTCACAACGTCTGGTGCCAACCTTTGCCGTCTCACGTCTTTAACGCACACTGCGGGCAAAGGATTTGCCCGTCGGCGACAACCCAGCCCGCCTTATGTGCTTCAAGGGCTGCCGGCAGGGATGCCGCGTCGCCTTGCAAGGCTGCGTCCACTGTGGAAGTGAAACTGGCTTCGCAGCCTTCGCCCTGACAAATTAGCAGGGTTTTCCTTTCGATTTCAGTCATGGAACAATCTTGCGTAGCTGTGTATTGCTTGATGCCTGGCAAAGCCAAGTGTCGCTCTGCGTGCAAGTCTACAAGGCAGCGTACTCCAATTCCAGCATCACCGGGCAGTGGTCCGAACCCATGATGTCATTGAAAATCTCCGCCTGTTTGATTTTTTTGGCGATGGATTTTGAAGTCAGAAAGTAATCGATGCGCCAGCCCACATTGCGAGCACGGGCACCAGCACGCATGCTCCACCAGCTGTATTTGATTCTTTCTGGATGCAAATAACGAAAGCTGTCCACAAATCCTGCCGTTGTCAGCCGATCCATGCCATCAATTTCTTCCTGCATATAGCCAGCGGTTTTATTGTAGTTGGCTTTTGGCCTGGCGATGTCGATCTCGCGATGGGCCACGTTTAAATCGCCACAAACAACCACCGGTTTTTTCTCCTCCAATCGTTTCAGGTATGCGAGAAAATCCGTATCCCAACGTTGGCGGTATTCAAGCCGTTTTAGGTCACGACCGGAATTGGGCACGTAGACGGTTACCAGGATGATGTGCTTGAATTCCAGAGCAATGACGCGGCCTTCCTGGTCGTGCTCATCGATGTCCATATCACACTGTACGGACAAGGGCTCGGTTTTACTGAACACCGCGGTACCCGCGTATCCTTTTTTAATCGCGGAGTTGCTGTACACATGATAGTGCTCAATGTCCGCTACCGCTTCCAGCACTTGATCGTCCTGGGCCTTGGTTTCCTGCAAGCAGAGCACATCCGGTCGCATGCTTTCGAGGGAGCCGATAAAATCCTTTTTCATTGCGGCGCGAATGCCGTTTACGTTCCAGGAGAAAAGTCGCACGTTGTTTTCACTCTTACAGATCAGCAGCCACTATAAATAGCAAGCCAGCTCATTTCAAGATGACGTTCTGTCCAATCAGCCGGCAATGGTGCCACCACCATCCACCACGATGGTTTGCCCGGTAATGAAACTCCCCGCCTCGGAAGCGAGATAAATGGCCGTTCCGGCAATTTCCCGCGGATCGCCAATGCGCCGCAAAGGGTACTTTTTGATGGTTTTTTGGTAGGTTTCGGGATTGTCCCACAATGCCTTGGCAAAATCGGTTTTTATCAGGCCGGGAGCGATGCAGTTGACACGAATATTTTGCGGCCCCCACTCCACCGCCAGATTGCGCGCAATCTGCATGTCCGCCGCCTTGGAAATTGCGTAGGCGCCCAGCACATCGGTTCCTTTCAAGCCGCCGATGGACGAGACGATGATCACTGAGCCGTCGCCACGTTCGGCCATCTCCGGAATAACCATCTGACACAGACGGTGGACTTGGCCGATGTTGGTATCCATGATTTTCTGAAAGGCATCGTCGGGAATGTCCTGGGAGCTGCCGTAGTAGGGATTCAGTGCTGCGTTGCAGACTAAGATATCGATCTGACCGAAGTGCTCGACGGTTTTATCCACCAAATCCTGCAATTGTTCCTTGTAGTTAATGTTGCAGGGAATAGCTATCGCTTCGCCGCCATCCTCGCGGATTTGTTTTGCAACGGCTTCGCAAACGTCTTCCTTGCGACTGGACACAACGACCTTGGCCCCGGCTTTGGCCATTTCCTCGGCAATGGCCAGGCCGATGCCCTTGGTGGAGCCGGTAATGAGTGCAACTTTTCCCGCTAGATCAAACAAGCCCATGATTTTTCCTTATTTCCATGATTTTTCCGGTTGTTGGTAATTTAATGCGCGCGCACGAGAAACCCGGTATCAGACTTACCAGGGCAATACCTCGCCATTGGCATGCCAAAACGTACCCGTGTTTTCAAGCGTAAGTTCATCAATGAGCCGAATCAGGCGCTCGGCTGCCTCGTCCGGCGAGATATCACCGTGGCCCCCCACCATATAGGTGGCCACAAAGCCCGGATGCATTAAGGCCACCGCCACGCCCCGTGGCTTTAGGTCAATCGACAGGGACTTGCCGGCGGCATTGAGCGCCGCCTTCGACATGCGATAGCCGTAATAACCACCACCGCTATTGTCGTCCATTGAACCCATGCGACTGGTAATGAGCGCTACCTTGGCGTCTTTTGACAATTGCCCGGCAAGGGCCTCGGTAACCATTAGCGGGGCCAGGGCATTCGTTTCAAATTGCGAACGAATTGCCGCTTTGTCGATGGAACCGAAAGATTCGCTGCGGGCGATGCCGGCGTTGTTAATCAGCAGGTCGATTGGCTTGCCTCGCAAGGCGGTCACCAGGCGTTGCATGCCGGCGTCTTCAGTCACATCGGCCTTATCAATGATATCGACCCCCAATGACGACAGTGCATCCGATGGCGAACGACAAACAGCATATACAGTGTCGCCACGTGCATGATAAAGCTTGGTCAACGAAAAACCGATCCCGCGGTTGGCACCGGTTATTACCACGGATTTGCTCATGCCATCCTCCCTTTACTGCATATGACAGTTTTCATATGACGAGTCTGCACCTTCCGCGCTTGCTAATTGGCATGTTCGAAATATATCTAAAAGAGATTCCCGACGTCCGCGCATAGGCTAACAGTACAAGACTCAAACCAAAAGCGCGTTGAGCCGCTTGGCACCACGTTAATCCTTTTTGTAAGCCGCTTCTTTTTCCCTTATTTCCGCGTCGAGAAAAATGTCCGACAGCTTAATGTCGAGGGCGGCGGCGATTTTGCGCAAGATTTTAATGGAGGGTTGACGGCGAGACCGCTCGATCTGCGACAGGTAGGTTTGGTCCATATCGCACATTTCGGCCAGTTGTTCCTGGGACAAATCGGCCTCCAGGCGGCGCATTCTGATGGCTTTACTAAGGGCTTGTTCCGGGCTCATGCTGCCTCCTCTCGGTGGCAACAAGATGCGCTATAACGTGCCGCTCACACCACAGAACGATTGACATATAATATTACTATCTGCCATATTTGAAGGACATAAACCGTTATGTCAGTGCGGTCCAGTCCTAAGGCAAGGCGTCGGGCCGGGGATGGAGCAAGATGGGGCCGGTACGGAGCAAAAGGGAGCACAGGCCAACTCCGCTCTATCAACCTGGACGCCAGCCGAATCCCGAACTCGAGAGGTAGCTAGTGAAACAACAGATCAACCGCGACATTATCAACAACCTGCCGCTTGCAGGCAGCGACCCTCAGCTGGAAGACGCGCTCTACCTGCAAGTGGACAAACTGCTGGCCCTGTGCGCCGTGCAAATAGCCCTCGCCGCTGGCGACCACACACCTAGCCCCGCGACGCGCAATCATTATTCGCTGGTAATGGAGGAACAGACTTTGGAACTGCGATACTTGCTAGACCGGTTGTTCGCGTGAAAATTTGCTACGCATCCGACATTCATTCCGAGTTTGTCCGCTATCCCGACATTCCCGGCTTTAGTGACGACGCCGAGGTCATTGTGCTGGCGGGGGACATCGGTGTGGGGACCCAAGCCAGCAGCTACGTAGCGGCGGTTGCGGCGGAATATTCAAACGCGCGCGTTATCTGGGTGGCGGGCAATCACGAATTTTACGGCAGTGATCTCGATTCACAAATCGAGACGTTTCGGCGCTTTGCGCAACGCCACCCCAGAGTGGACTTCCTGGAAAATGCCAAAGTGGAGTTGAATGGTGTGACCTTCCTAGGCTGCACTCTGTGGACTGATTTCAGCGCCCTGGGCGCGCAGGCCGATGCGGATTGTAGGCTCTGGGGCTGGCAACGCCTGGCGGATGGAAGCAATATCCGCTGCGAGGGACATCCCTTGAGCTGCCGCGATGTTGTCGAGCGTTTTCAAGGCAGTTGCCGCTGGCTAGATGATGAGCTGAGTCGCTGCGATCCTGCGCGTACCGTTGTGGTCACCCATTTTCCGCCGTGTCGCGAGGCACGTCATGGGGTGATCCCCGAGGATTATCTTTCCGCCTATTTTCAGGCAAATGCAAAACACTTGATCGACGCTCATCAACCCCGCTACTGGATTTATGGCCACAATCATTGGTCGGACCGACTAACAATCGGCAAGACGCGGCTGATCTCAAATCAGCTGGGTTACCAGAATGAACACGATACAATGCACCGCTTCAGGGATTCGGCTCATTTTGAACTATTGCGGGGTTAATAGCTGTCCTACTCTGGTGAAACCTGCCATTCCGGTTCGTCGTATTCTCCAATAACTGTGATCTCACAGTGTTTGGCATGCTTTTCCAGAATAGCTTTTACAGTCGCGTCGCGCTTGTCGTCCTTCGCATCGCGCGCTTGCTTGGAATCCCAATGAGCGATTGCCAGCACCTTGTCGGGCTCGCCAATTTTGCGGTGCAGATAAGTGCCTTGCGCACCCGGCGTCCGTTGTATGATTTCACTGGCACGCAACCAGCCTTCAGCGTATTCTTCGACACTGAAACCGGGCTTCATGGTAACTTCAAAAATAAATTTCATCTTGACTCCAGACAGGGCTCCAACATGCATTCGCGTCATTGTTGCCGGCCCGCGCGCTGTATCAGCAAAACCACAACGGACCCTAACACGAACCATAACAACAGGAGGAAGCTATGAAAAAGATAATTCTATTCGTTTGTGGCACTATTCTAATTTCGCTCGGCGCTCAAGCGCAAAATGATGCGCCGTTGGGTTTCTTCATTACCAGCGAAGGTTC
>JBBDIU010000111.1:0-17433 GCA_040880205.1 Cellvibrionaceae bacterium | reverse complement strand
TCTGAACGCTTCAGGTCACGCAGAGACGTATTGGTATTATTCAGAGGCTCCCTAGGCTGCTGCACATCCTGGTACCGAGGAAGGTTTGATGACAAACACCGACCGAAGTCGCGTAACTCGCCGCGAGGACCAATTTGCAAAGAAAATAGTCACCAAAATTTGGAGCGAGACTCCCAGCACTAAAAACCCCTACATCGCTGAATCCTCTCATTGCCACGGCTATGATCTGCTGGAGCTGATGGCCAAGCGAAGTTATCCAGATCTGGTATTTCTATTGTTCAAGGGCGAGCTCCCCACACCGCAGGAATCGCAATTAATGGAAAGACTGATGATCGCCTTCATCAATCCGGGTCCGCGCCATCCGGCGACTCGGGCGGCCATGAACGCCGGGGTGGGCAAAACCGATCCATCGCACATTCTGCCCATCGGTTTGACCATCCTCGGTGGCGAACATCTGGGAGCGGCGGAAGTGGAACCGGCGATTCGTTGGCTGCGGAAACAGGCGAAGCGGGACCCACACACGACAGCCGAGGAGCTGATAAAGGCGCACTCCGACAAGGAAGAAGGCGATCTGCACATTGCACCGGGCTTCGGCTCTCACTTTGGCGGGGTCGATCAAATGGTGGTGCGAATTGCAAGGCAGTTAATCACATTGCCCGGGGCGGGCAAGATCATGCAATGGGCGGACGCGTTCTCACGCGCGCTGGAGCAACACAACATGGGTTGGCTCAGCACCGGCTTGGTCGGCGCGGTCCTGGCCGACCTCGGCTTCCAACCTCGAATGGGTGGCGGCATATTCCAAATCATGAGCGCGCCGGGCTTGTTCGCCCACGGCATTGAAATGGCCAGCAAACCATTGACCGCGATGCCCTTCCCCGACGACAAGGATTATTTCATCGAAACCGGCGAGGAGAAAAATCAGTGAGCGGCGACGAATCCAAGGCTAAAAACGCACAAGATACCGCGATCTGGGATCACAACCGCGGCGTCATTCGCAGCAGCATTGGTGGCTGGGTGATCGGGCGGGGTGTCATGAACCGCGGTTACGACATGATGGATGACTTTGTGGGCAAGTTGTCCTACATGCAGGTCGTTATGTTCAACGTGACCGGTCGAATCCCCGAGCGGGCATTGGCCGACTGGTTTGAGACCGTGCAGATTTGCATAAGCTGGCCAGACCCGAGGATCTGGTGCAATCACATCGGCGCCCTGGGTGGCAGCGTGCGGGCGTCGGCCCTGGCATCCACCGTGGCGGGAATACTGGCAACCGACGCGCGTTCCTATGGCATTAAACCCATTATCGAAGGGATGGAATTTATCCAGCGTGCCAAGTTGGACTGCGACAAGGGAATGACTGTTGAAGGCATTGTTAAACAGGAAGCGGCGCGTCACGGTGGTAAACCGCTGATGATGGGTTACGCCCGCCCCATTGCCAAGGGTGATGAGCGGGTCCCGGCGCTGGAACGCTTCCGGGAAGCATTAGGTTTCCCTATCGGCGAACACCTGGCACTCGCCTTCGCCATCAACGACTATCTGGACCGGACCTATTCCGAAACCATTAATATCAACGGCTATGTGGCGGCCTTCTGGTCCGACCACGGTTTTACCCCCGAGGAGATCTATCGCATTTATCCCGTTGCGGTAGCCAGCGGCGTTGCCGCTTGTTTCGTGGATACTCGCGATAAACCCGCCGAGACGTTCTTACCCTTGCAATGTGAAGACATCGATTATCAAGGAGTCGCGGAGCGGTCAGTTCCGGATCGCTAGTACAAAACCAGGTTCCCTCGACGTTTACATTGAGTCGGATGTTGATAGCATGGCGGCCCGAATGAGGTGAATGCAATGGGGTCTTTTTCTCAATTTGGTAACACAGAATCAACTTTGGCAACCATCCACAAAGGTAAACTCTGTGGCGATTGAGGGACTTAGGTGCCGGGTTGAGAGTTCTTTTTGGGTTACTTTTTTTTGTAACAGATAGGTCGAAGGTACGCAGTATCTAAAGCAACCGATGCGCTTTGCATAGACACGTAGTGAATGTTAATTGTATGAGCAATCAAAGCCGGGAAGTTAAAAGTAGTGATATTGTTAATTCTATATTAGTGATATTTATTTCCTTGGTCCCTTTTTTAGCTCATTTGTTCTTTCCTGAGAGCTCGGCAGTAGACACCTTGTTCGGGGGTTACGGCTTTATTATTTACTATTCCTTTTTGTTCGGGATCTTGGTTTATTTGTCAAAAAAGAAACGGTCGCGGACGCCCAGGTAAGCTATGTCTACTGACGGGCGCTGAGCGGAGCAGTGCTCCCGATTAGCCGGCTGGTTGCATGGAAAATCCCTGAATGCTCAAGCCGGCATCCAGATTGATCACCGTACCAGTCATAAGATTGGCCGCATCCGACGTCAGGTAGGTCGCAAGGTCTCCAACATCCTTGGGCTCTCCGATTCGATTGCCTAATGGGTGGAACTGCACGCAGTGGCGTTCGATTGCGGCTAACGCTTCCGGCGGCAATTTCAACTCGTCCAGCGAGCTAGAGCGAATAAAGCCGGGATTAATGCAGTTTACCCGGATATTATCCGAAGCCCATTCCGCTGCCAGAGCCTTGGTCATTTGCACAATGGCACCCTTGATGATTGCGTATAGCGGCATTCCCAGAATATGCCGATTAACGACGACGGAGCCAATGTTTAGCACATTACCTTCGGTTTTTTTTAAATGAGGGCGGGCTAGTTGTGTGAGGAGCAGGGTGTTGGTCAAGTTGGCGTTGATCGCGAACGATATCTGCTCTGGTGACAGGTTATCGAGGGGAGGAACGCAGCTGGTGCTCATGGCATTGTTAACCAGTATATCCAAGCGTCCATAGTGGGCGACAGTATCATCTATTAGTTTCGATAAAGTTGTTTCATGTTCTAGATTAAATTCGAGTCCGAGAGCTTCACCTCCTGCCTTTTTGATTTCCTCGGCAATATGCTCTGCGTGTTGTTTATTCCTGCTGGTAACAGCGACCGCTAAACCCTGTAATGCCAGTTGCATCGCGACTCCCTGGCCGATTCCTTTGCTGGCGCCGGTAATGATTGCTACTTTCCGAGTTCCCATGACTGTTCCTTTTTTTGTTATGTAAGCTTTAAGCCGCCGCAATATATGACTACGAGTGTTTGCGGAGAAAACCCATTCAGATTCCCAAAACCACCATCTCCTTCAAAGCCTCGGTCCGCTTCGTAATCGGCGGAACCGCTTCGCCGTCGATAATTACGTCCAGGAGTATTGGCCCGTCCAGATTGTGAAGGTCGAAGTTTTTTAGTTGTTCGAAATCGCTGGCGCGCTCGACGCGCAATGCCTTAGCACCCATGGCTTTGGCGACGCTGGCGAAGTCTACTTCGGGGATCTTCCAGGCAATTTGTTCCGCACCCGTCAGGCGCTGGCCGTGTTTTACCATGCCCAGTGCCATGTCGTTTAGCACAATGTAAATCAGCGGCAAGTTGTGTTCGATCGCCACGGTGATCTCTTGGCCGCTCATCAGCATGCTGCCGTCACCCGTGATACAAACTACCGGTTGATCCTTTAACGCCAGGGCGGCGCCCACGGCGCTGCCGATGGCCCAGCCCATGGAGGCGAATTCAATCCAGGTTTTGAACAGACTGCTGCCGAAGTCGCGCGAGCCTTTGATTCTCTGATCGTAGGGGTGCAGGTAATGAATAGCCCAGGCGAAACTGTTGCCGGGCTCGGCAACGTAGCGCGTGTTGCGCGGGAAAAACTTGGGTAGTTCACACATGACCCGCGCGGGATGAATGGGTGATGTGTTCGATTGAAAACTTTCCGGGTCGTCGAGTGTGAACGACCATTGTTCGCGCGGTTGGGGATCGACAATCAACTCGCGTCGGGCCGCGATGGCTTCGTCCTCGGTCAGTGCCGCCAGCAACCGTTCAAAGGTATGGGCGATGCTGCCGCGCACGTGCATGCCGGCCATGGGTGTCAGGGCAAAATTGTGTTCTTGCTGGTCGATGTGAATCAGGCGCTGATTCATCAAGGTGCTGGAATCCCAGGCATTGGTGGCCCATTCACTGAGAGCCGCGCCAATGCAGACAACCGTATCGACCTCCTCGTTGAGCAAGGCGCGCGCCGCGCTTTGATGGCCGGCAAAGCCGATAACGCCGCGGTAGAGCGGGTGATAGGGGCTGAGCAGGCCCTTGCCTTGCGGTGTGGTGACAATATCGGCTTCCAACAATTGCGCGGCGATAATGATATCGCCAATAGCGTGCCGCCCGCCTTCTCCCACCACGAAGACAATTTTATTGGCCTGCTTCAAGCGATCGACAAGATTGCCGACCAAGGAAGATTCGACCGAAAGCATCGATGGCAGCAATTGCTTGATGTTGTACTGCGGTCGCGCATCAGGATGCGGTGCATTCATAACGTCAATGGGAACGCTGAGGTGGACCGGCCCGGGATTGGGGCCCATGGCCGCCATCAGCGCGGTTACCAGCTTGAGTTCGAATTGGCCCGGATGTGACACCAGCGTGTTGTAACGGGTGCAGGGCTCCAGTATGGCCAGGGTATTGACGCCGGTGCAGGAGGATTCCTGGAACGCTTGTTTGCCGAAGGAATTCAAGGCAGTCTGGCCGGTGAGTACCAGCATGGGAATGTGATTGGCGTGGGCCGAGGCCACCCCGGTTATGATGTTTGTGGTGCCCGGGCCAGTGGTGGCGCAACACACCCCGATCTTCCCTGTTTGGCAGTAGTAACCGTCGGCCATGAAGGCGCCGCCGGTCTCATGCCGAACCGTTATGGCACGGGGCCCGCCGTCGGCCCGTCTCTCGCTGCGTGCCAGGGCATTGTAAAGAGGTTCTATGGCACCGCCCGGGATACCGAAAATATACTCGACCTCAAGCTCCCGCAGATAGCTGATCAAAAGGTCGGCCATGGTGGTGCTGGGAACTGAACCGCTCTGGACAGGAGATTGCAATTTATTAGTCATTTGGCCGCTCCATTATGCCGGTGATACCCAATCGCCGCGGCTCATTCGCGAACCGGCATTCATGGACCAAACAAAGGGCTGTGAACGTACAAGCGTTGAGGTCGCTGAATGCCAACCATTACCCATAAGCGCTAAGCGCAAATTCAGCAATGCTCGAACGATAGTGATAATGGGATAAACACAAAAATAGCCTACCGGGAGAAAAGAGCAAACAGAAATAACCATTCGAGATAAGTGCCAAACCCGATATGAGGGCTGGAGCAAGCTTCTGGAGCTCGGCTAGTGCGAAAAATCACCTCGCCATTAAGTGGTGTGGGCCTTGGATGAAACCGCCACTTGACTTAAAGTACTCCGATTACCTTGTTTTGAGGCGCAAATGGCTAAACGAGTCTGGTTAAACGATGAGGATCTGCAATCCCTGAGCGCGGATGAGCTGCGCAAAATCGTCAAGCGGCATCAACGTATTTTTGATAGCAGCAGCGGCTACGGTTTTTGGGACTGGGATATGCGGACACACCGCTTCGACTGGAGCGGTGAATTCTGGCAGCAATTGGGCTACGGCGAGGAGGATGCACCCTACATCAATGATGCCCGACGCTTGCCTGAGTTGATTCACCCGGAGGACCGCGAGCAGTCCCGCGACGCCATCGTGGAGCATCTGAAAACCGGTGTGGGCATTGATGTGACCTTTCGCGTGCGAGCCAAGGACGGCAGCTACCGTTGGTCGCAATGCCTGGCCGATGCGGTTCGGGATGAAAGCGGGCGCGCTATTTATCTTTCGGGCATTAATTTCGACATCACCCGGCTGAAAGAGACGGAGGATGAAACCCGCCGTCGCGAGGCGCGTCAGATGCGCATTATCAACGCCTCTAACGACGGAATCTGGGAGTGGTCGGCGGAAGAAAACAGCTTTTTCTATTCCAAGCGTTGTTTCGAGCAAATTGGTATTCCGGTGTCGGATGAAGATTTGCAGAAAGGCTTGGATCAGTTCAAGAAATTCCGCGAGCGCATTCTGCCCCAGGATCGTTTTCGCTTTGATCAGGCATGGAAGCGGCACTTGGAAAACCAGGAACCCTTCGACATGGAATACCGCATGGTGGGTGGCGGTGGCAAACAGTACTGGATTCGCGTTCGCGGCCAGGCAACTTTCAACGAGCGCGGCGAGGCGGTGAGCTTTTCCGGCACCAACCTCGACATCACTGAGTTAAAAAAGGCCGAGGAGCGCGTACTTCAAGCCAAGGAGGCGGCGGAGAAAGCCAACCGGGCCAAATCCCAGTTCCTTTCCAGCATGAGCCATGAATTGCGCACCCCCATGAATGCCATTCTCGGCTTTTCCCAACTTTTTGACTACGAAAGCAATCTGACGGACAGCCAGCGCGAGAACGTGCGCGAAATACGCAACGCGGGTCAGCACCTGCTGCGGCTGATCAATGATGTGTTGGATCTGGCCAAAATTGAGTCGGGTAAATTGACCCTCTCGCTGGAGCCCGTGTTGCCCAGTCGCATCGTGGCGGAATGCAATGGCCTGTTGCAATCCCTGGCGGAGGCGCGCGGTATCGCCGTGCAGGTGGAAACCGATGGGCTGGAGAACGTTTACTTGCACGCCGATGCGGTCCGCTTGAAGCAGGTTGTATTGAATCTTCTCAGCAACGCGATTAAATACAACCGCGATCAAGGATCGGTCACAATCCGCTTCGCTGCCTCGGGAGCTCACCACTTAACCATCCAGGTTCATGATACCGGCCACGGCATTCCCGAATCCCAATGGGGCGCTGTGTTCGAACCTTTTAATCGCCTGGGTGCCGAGCACAGCAATACGGAAGGTTCGGGCGTGGGCTTGGTCATTACCAAGCAACTGGTGGAAATGATGGGAGGAACGTTGGACTTTGACAGTAGGCCTGGTGAGGGTAGCTGCTTCAGCATTACTTTTACCCGGGCGGAGCAGTGGACCGCTGGTGTGGGTACCCGGGACAGTAGTGATACTTTCGATCAGCCAGCGGTGGACCTGTGCATCAGCGGGCAGCGTCGCGTTTTATATATCGAAGATAACGCCTCCAACTTGCGCTTAATGGAGCAGGTCCTGCAACGCTATTCGCAACTCGAGCTGCATACCGCCAATGAGGCCTTCCGCGGCTTGTACCGGGCGCGCACCGAAAACCCGGACCTGATTATCCTGGATATCAACCTACCCGGCATCGATGGTTTTGAAGCCTTGAAAGTATTAAAGCAGGATGCCGCCACGGCGGAAATTCCCGTCATTGCCCTGTCGGCCAATGCCATGGCTTACGATGTGGAGCGGGGACTGAAAGCCGGTTTTGAAGCCTATCTCACCAAGCCCGTCATCATTCCCGAGCTTATTAGAACTTTCAATACCTTGCTCGCCACGGAAGGGAAAGAGGAGAGAGTGGAACAATAAGTCTTGATGTTACAGATGACCCAAGTGCTTTCGGGTTATCCGCACCAAGCTTTTAAAGACTCGGGGTGTGCCTGTTACGATATGGCCAGTCTCCAGATAACGGGTACCGCCCTTGAGATCCGCGGTCAATCCGCCCGCTTCCTGAATCAGCAACACGCCAGCGGCGATATCCCAGGGTTTTAAATTCATTTCCCAAAATCCGTCAAAGCGGCCAGCCGCCACATAAGCCAGATCGAGCGCCGCCGAACCCGGCCGCCGAATCCCCGCGGTCTGCCCGGCAATGTCACGCAGGCAGGCGAGATAGGGTTCCATGTGTTCAAGGGCAAAGCCGCTAAAGGGAATGCCGGTACCGATGATCGCGCCGTCCAAGCCCTGGCGGGGGCTTACCCGAATGCGCCGACCATTCAGTTGCGCGCCCTTACCCCGGCTAGCGGTAAATTCTTCCCGCTTGGTCGGATCGATGATTACCCCGTGTTCCACGCGGCCCTTGTGCAAACAAGCAATGGAAACCGCAAAGTGGGGAATGCCGTGAATAAAATTGGTGGTGCCATCGATGGGGTCAATCAGCCATTCGTAGTCCGTTGTGCCGCTGCCTTCGTGGAGCCCGGATTCCTCGCCGCGAATATTGTGTTCAGGGTAGGCCTTGCGCAGGTGATAGATAATTTCCTTTTCCGCGGCATGGTCCACCTGGGTTACGAAATCGTTGCGCGCCTTGGTTTCGATGGTCAGCTTGTCCAGGCGTTCGGCGGCCTGTTCGGCCAGTGTGGCCGCCTTGCGGGCCGCGTTCAGGGCCACCGTTAGCATTGGTTCCATAGCATGGGTCCGGGCGAAGGATTCCAGGGATTGTTTTATACAACTATTGATGCCGGGCAATCGGTAACTGAACTGAGCACCTCTCGCGGGCCGCGCAGTATACCAGCCTCCCACCCTTTTGCTAAACTTTGCGCCCTTTGGCGCTACCTGCGGTTATTCAACAATGGACCACTCCTGTTTCGATCACATACGTATTGTCCTGGTCAATACCAGCCACCCCGGCAATGTAGGTGCTGCCGCGCGCGCAATGAAGAACATGGGCTTGTCGCGCCTGTATTTGGTTGATCCCAGGGATTATCCATCCCCCAAGGCAGTGTGGCGTGCCGCCAATGCCGCCGATGTGCTGGATGGCGTGGTGGTGGTGGAAACCCTGGCGGATGCCGTGGGTGACTGCGGCCTGGTAGTGGGCACCAGCGCCCGGGAGCGGCGCATTCCCTGGCCATTGCTGACGCCTCGCGAATGCGGCGAACGCAGTTGGACCGAATCCGCCAGTCACCAAATCGCCATTGTCTTTGGCCGCGAAGACCGGGGCCTGACCAACGAGGAACTGCAACAGTGCCAGTTCCACGTGCACATTCCGGCCAATCCGGACTACAGTGCGCTTAATATCAGTGCCGCCGTGCAGGTAATCTGCTATGAAATCCGCATGGCCTATTTAGCGGCTGAAGCGGGTAAACCGATTCACTTCGAGGACTGGGACATGCCCCCGGCCAAGCAGCAGGATCTGGAGCACTACTACGCTCATCTACAAGAAACGCTGGAAACCCTCGGCTTTCTGGAGCCGGATAATCCCCGCCAGACCATGACCCGTCTGCGCCGACTTTACGGGCGCATTCGCCTGGATCAAATGGAGCTAAGCATTCTGCGCGGCATTTTAACGGCGACGCAGAATTATATTTTTCATACGGGTAACAGGATTAAGAAGTTGGAAAAGGAGTGACGGGAGACGGGAGATGTGAGATGTGAGACGACAGTGAATGGTGAAAAGTGAATGGTGAATAGTGAAGGCGATGAAGTCGCCAGCGGAACGACTAGCGACTAGGGATTAGCGACTAGAGACTATTGCTAGGCGGCTTCTTCGCCTAGCAACTCGTTGATTGCATCTTCAATGTCTTCGTCGGTGAACTGGCTGTTGGGGTTGTCGCCGGTTAGGCGAAAGCGTTCTTCGCCGTTGCTGTCGTATATCAGCACGGCGGGAATGCCGATCAGGTTGAAGCGCTCGAAGGCTTCGATCAGGTTTTCATCCATGTGAAAATTGTCGAAGGTTGCGTTAATTTCCCGGAGAAATTCCTCTGCTTGTTGCACCGCTGCCTGATCCTCGCGATTGTCCAGATTCAGCGAAACAATTTCCACCCCCCGTGAGCTGTATTGTTCGTGCAAGTCCACCATTTTCGGAAAGCGTTTGATACACGAGGCACACCACATGGCCCACATGTCAACCACCACGATGGAAGGTTGGTAGCTGGTCAACTGCTCGTTCCACTCCTGAAAATTCAGGGCGTGCATTTGAATGCCCTGCTGTTGATCGCTGCTGGTCGAGCGCGAGTCGCAAGCAGTTATCGCCAATAGCAAGGCGGCGGTAGCGAGCAGTGCGTAAAAACGGTTAGCCGGTTTACAGACCATTGTAATACTCCACGGTGCAGCCATAGGCGCTAGTCTCCCCGACATCAACCTTCTTGCCAGCCAGCACGCTGGCAATGGCGTTTTCAACATAAAAATCCTTGGGCTCGCCACGCAAATAAACCGATTTGCCAGGTTCTTGTTCCATAGCCGGTGAGTTATGTAGTAGGCCCATATAGACCAGTTTGCGATCCTGATCAAAAACGAAAAATTCGGGCGTGACGGAAGTACCCAGGGCGCGACCCAGTTTCTGGCTTTCATCACGTAAATAGGCAAAGTTAAAACCGATTTCCGCGGCGCGTTCCTGCATGGCTGGCATTTGATCCAGCCTGTTGATATTAAAACTCATGGCGACGATCTGGACCGACTCGTCCTTGAATTTATTCGCCAGTGCGATCAGGTCTTTTTCGATGCCGCGTGAGAAGGGACAGCTATTGGCCAGGGATACCAGCACCACCACATCTTCTTTTATGTCATCCGAGGAAAGGGCGGTACCCAAAACAGTGGGTAGATTCTCGAAGGCAGGTAGCGGATCGCCGATGTCGATTACCGAATTGAACTTGCCGGCCAACGATTGAGCGGCAAAAAACAACGCCAGGACTACAAACCAGGGACCGCCGGCGAAGGAGTTATCGGTAATTCTCATCTTTAGCTCCTTGTCGTGTAAGGGTCAGCACTGATTGTACAGTACCGGCCGAAACGGGAAGGCGGGGGCTAACATAATTTAACAAAGGGAGCTGAATCCCGGCCATTCACCCGAGTGGCAGCGCCTCGCCCCAGCGCGCGCTGCGCAGATCGCCGATTTTCACTCTATTAGCCGCCGTCCGCACAGCTTGGACCCGAACCACGGCTAATAGTTGAGTAAAATACTCAGTTATATAGTTGACCAAAATACTTGGTTATAAGATAATCAAGCGCATTGAGTAGACGAACCATCGAGTCGACGAAGAGGAGTGGTCATGCGACTAACCACCAAAGGCCGCTATGCGGTTACCGCAATGCTGGACTTGGCCCTGCATGCCGACCGTGGGCCCATCAGTCTGGCCGATATTTCCAAGCGACAGGAAATATCACTTTCCTATCTGGAGCAGCTGTTTTCCAAGTTGCGGCAAAACGCGCTAGTGAATAGTGTACGCGGCCCCGGCGGTGGTTATCGCCTGAGCCGAGGCGCGGACCAGATATTCGTGGCGCAGATCATCGATGCGGTGAACGAATCCATCGATGCCACCAACTGCGGCGGCGCCGGCAACTGCCAGAAAGGGCAGGTCTGTCTCACGCACTACTTGTGGTGCGACCTCAGTGAACAAATTCATCAGTTCCTGAGCGGAATCAGCCTGGCCAGCCTGGTGGAGCGCCAGGAGGTAAAATCGGTGTCCGAGCGCCAGGAAGCTCAGGACAAAGAGCAGAACCTGCACCTCATATAGCCGCCCCCTTGTCTATTTAAGCTTTTGGTTGATTAAGCCACGCTATGAGTAAGCCTATTTATCTGGACTACGCCGCCACAACGCCGGTGGATCCAAAAGTCGCCGCAGTAATGGCTGATTGCCTCACGCTGGAGGGCACCTTTGCCAATCCGGCCTCCCGCTCCCACGTCTACGGCTGGCAGGCCGAGGAGAAGGTGGAACTGGCCCGGCGGCAGGTGGCCGATTTACTGGCCTGTGATCCGCGCGAAATTGTCTGGACCAGTGGCGCGACCGAGTCCGACAACCTGGCGCTGAAAGGTGTATTTGAGCCCTTCAACTTTCAGGGACATTTGCTTACCTCGATTATTGAGCACAAGGCGATAATCGACACAGCCAAATGGCTGGAAGCGCGCGGCGTGGCAATTACCTGGCTCAAGCCGGACAGGGAGGGCTTGATCAGCGCTGACCAGGTGCGGGAGGCGCTGCGCCCCGATACCCGGCTGGTCAGCCTGATGTACGTGAACAACGAGATCGGAACGGTGAATCCCATTGCCGAGATCGGTGGCATCTGCCGGGACGCGAATGTTCTATTTCACGTGGATGCCGCTCAAGCAGTAGGCAAACTGGATCTCGGCGTGGAAACTTTAAAGGCCGATTTGCTCAGCCTGTCGGCCCACAAATTCTACGGCCCCAAAGGCGTCGGCGCTTTGTATCTGCGTCGTTCTGTCCAGCGGCGGGTTGCACCGCTTATTCACGGTGGTGGCCACGAGCGCGGTTTGCGCTCCGGCACCTTGCCCACCCACCAGATAGCGGGCACGGGCGAAGCGGCCCGGTTGGCGGTGGAAAATCGCGCGCGGGAATCCGCGAGAATTGCCGAGTTGCGCGATTCATTGTGGGAAGGCATCGCCGACTTGCCGGGCCTAAAACGCAATGGCAGTAGCCATCAGGTTAGCTCCAGCCACCTGAATTTGTGTTTTTCCGGCATCGATGGGGAAACCCTGCTGCTGTCCTTGCGCGACATTGCGGTGTCCACCGGTTCGGCCTGTACCTCGGCAAGTATGGAACCTTCCTATGTGCTAAAGGCCATGGGCGTGAGCGATGCGGATGCCCTCAGCGCGTTGCGAATTTCCCTGGGGCGTTTTACCACGCGCGAGGACATTGAGCGGGCGGTGGAATCCATCCGTCGGACCGTATTGCAATTACAGGCAGCTTGAATGTTTCGTCAGATAGGCGACGGAAAAATTTACCGAACAGATGATCGAGTAGTATGACTGAGCAAATCGACAGAGCATTAAAGCGCGAATACGAGGCAGGCTTTGTTTCCAATATTGAATCGGAAACGTTTCCGCCCGGTCTGGACGAGGATGTGATTTATCGCATTTCCGCCATCAAGCGCGAACCCGACTGGATGCTCGCGTGGCGGCTGAAGGCCTTTCGTATTTGGCAACAAATGGACGAACCCAAATGGGCGCACGTGGAATATCCGCCCATTGATTTCCAGGCGATTTCCTACCATTCCGCGCCCAAAACCATGAACGACAAGCCCAAGTCCCTGGACGAGGTGGACCCGGAGCTGTTGCGTACCTACGAAAAACTGGGCATCCCCCTGGCGGAACAGCAGATGTTGGCCGGTGTTGCGGTGGATGCGGTGTTCGATTCGGTATCGGTAGTGACCACCTTTCGGGAAAAGCTCGCCGAGGCGGGTGTTATTTTTTGCCCCATCTCCGAAGCCATTCGAGAGTACCCGGAGTTGGTACAAAAATACTTGGGCAGTGTGGTGCCGCAACGGGACAATTACTACGCGGCCTTGAACTGTGCGGTGTTTACCGACGGTTCCTTCGTGTACATCCCCAAGGGCGTCCGCTGCCCCATGGAACTGTCCACCTATTTCCGCATTAACGAACAGAATACCGGCCAGTTCGAACGCACCTTGATTATCGCGGAAGAGGGCAGTTACGTCAGTTACCTGGAAGGCTGCACCGCGCCCCAGCGGGACGAAAATCAATTGCACGCGGCGGTGGTGGAACTGGTCGCTCTCGACGATGCGCAAATTAAATACTCCACGGTGCAAAACTGGTATCCCGGCGACGAAGAAGGTCGCGGCGGTATTTACAACTTCGTCACCAAGCGCGGCGAATGTCATCGCAATGCGAAAATATCCTGGACCCAGGTGGAAACCGGCTCGGCCATTACCTGGAAATACCCCAGTTGCATTTTGCGCGGTGACAACAGCGTTGGTGAATTTTATTCGGTAGCCCTAACCCGTGGTAAGCAGCAGGCGGATACCGGCACCAAGATGATCCACCTCGGCAAGAACACCCGTTCCACCATTATTTCCAAGGGAATTTCCGCCGGGCGCAGCAACAACAGCTATCGCGGTCTGGTGCGCATGAACCCCGGCGCGGCCGGCGCGCGCAACTATACACAATGCGATTCCCTGTTAATTGGCGATCAGTGTGGCGCACACACCTTTCCC
This sequence comes from Cellvibrionaceae bacterium, assembly GCA_040880205.1. Classification (GTDB taxonomy): domain Bacteria; phylum Pseudomonadota; class Gammaproteobacteria; order Pseudomonadales; family Cellvibrionaceae; genus WACF01. The sequence goes on along the minus strand of JBBDIU010000111.1, from coordinate 3,734 downwards.
TATGTGGAGAGCCGCAACGCCAGTGCGATCGTGGAGCACGAGGCGACCACGTCGAAAGTCAGCGATGATCAGCTGTTTCTTTGTCGGCAGCGTGGCATCGATCCGGAAAAAGCGGTATCAATGATTGTTAACGGTTTTTGTAAGCAGGTTTTCAAGGAATTGCCCATGGAGTTTGCGGTGGAAGCCGGCAAGCTACTGGAGATTAGCCTTGAAGGCTCGGTGGGATAACAGTTTTCAGGTAACAGGTAACAGGTAACAGGTAACGAGACAAGGTTTTAACTATGTTGTTGATTGAAAATTTGGTGGCCGGTGTTGATGGGAATGCGATTCTCAAAGGCCTTAATTTGGCGGTGAAGCCGGGCGAGGTGCACGCGATCATGGGCCCTAACGGTTCGGGTAAAAGTACCATGGGTTACGTGTTGTCCGGTCGCGAGGGTTACTCGGTGGACCAGGGCTCCGTAACTATGGATGGTAGGAACCTTCTGGAACTGGAACCTGAAGATCGCGCCCGCGCGGGGTTGTTCCTGGCGTTTCAGTATCCGGTGGAAATTCCCGGCGTGAGCAACCTGGAGTTTCTCAAAGCCGCGGTGGATGCGCAGTATAACGCTCGCGGCGAAGAGCCCATGAGTTCCGCCGATTTTCTGCGCCTGGCGCGCGAGGCCTGCAAGCAGGTCGATCTGCCGGCAAGCTTTCTCAAGCGCGGCGTTAACGAAGGATTTTCCGGCGGCGAGAAGAAACGCAACGAAATTCTGCAAATGCTGATGCTGAAGCCGAAGTTGTGCATCCTCGACGAAACGGATTCCGGCCTGGACATCGACGCGCTTAAAATGGTGGCGGAAGGTGTCAACAGTCAGCGTTCACCGGAGCGAAGTTTTATCGTGGTCACTCACTACCAGCGCCTGCTGGATTTTATCAAGCCGGACTACGTACACGTCTTGTCCGATGGCAAGATAGTGAAAAGCGGTGATGCGTCGCTGGCGCACGAACTGGAAGCGCAAGGTTATGCCTGGCTCGCCGAACGCAAGGGTCCCGAGCAGAATGGCGATGCGGAGCAAGCCCGGGAGCGCCTGGCATGAGCCAGTGGCTGGATAATGCCCTCGCCCGTGCGGCGGACGTGCACGATTGGCTGGCACCCCAACGTCGGGAATCCCTGGCACTGCTGCGCAATGCCGAATGGCCCACGCGCAAGACGGAAGCCTGGAAATACACCCCGGTAACCGCCTTGGAACGCAGCGAACTAAGCCGGGTGGCCGCCAACCGCGAGTTTCCGGTGCTGGACTCAATCACCGGCCTGGACAGTATTGACTTGGTATTGATCGACGGAGAATTCAGCGCGGAACTATCCATCGCTGAATTGCCGGCGGGCCTGACCTTCACGGCGCTGCGCAACGCCGACGCCAACCAGCAAGCCCGCGCGCGGGAACTCTTTGGTAGCGTGAAACCTGAGCGGCATTTGTTCGGTCTGGTTAACGATGTGTTGGCGGTGGACGGTCTGCTGATTGAAATCGTGCCCGAGGTCGCCATCGAACGCCCGCTGCGCATTGTCCACCTGGTGTCAGAAAGTGCGGAAGCACATTCGCGCGTACTGGTTCGGGTTGGCGCAAAGGCAAGAGTGACGATTGTCGAGCAGGTTGTCGGCAATCAGCCGAGCTTTAACACCAGCTTCGCCGAATACATGATTGAGTCCCAGGCTAAAATGGAACACTACCGCTTTGCCATGCAAACGGGTGAAGCCATGGCCGTAGGCGGCAGTCATTTTAATTTAGCGGACGATAGTGAACTGAACAGTACCATCGTGGGCTTTGGCAGCAGCTTGTCGCGGCTCGACACGGACATCACTCATGCTGGCGAAAACGCCTTCGCCAAATTGAACGCGATTTATTTGCTCGATGGCACCGAGCTGTTCGACTTGCACAGTACCGTCGAACACGCCGTGCCTCGCGGAACCACCGAGGAAAACGTACGCGGTATCGTGGCGGACAGGGCACGGGCGGTATTTAACGGCCGTATTCACATTCATCGTTATGCGCAAAAGACCGTGGCGGAGTTGAATAACCGCAACCTGCTGGTGTCCGACAAGGCCACGATCAACACCAAGCCCGAATTGGAAATCTATGCCGACGATGTGCGCTGTGCCCACGGTGCGACGGTGGCGGAGATCGACAAGCACGCGCTCTATTATTTGCAAAGTCGCGGCATTAGCCGCAATCAGGCGCAGGTTATGCTGAATTTTGGTTTTATCAATGAGCTGGTTGAGCAAATGCCCAACCAGACACTGGCGGAGTGGTTGCGTCCACAATTACGCAAGCGCTTCGCCGCGATGGACGTGAAGTAGGATTATTGTGGTGAAAGTACCAGCCAATGCCCAAGCGAATACCGTATCGCAGGCCGCTATCCCGACTTTCGATGTGCATGCGATTCGGTCACAGTTTCCCATTTTGTCGCGAACGATCGATGGCAAGCCCTTGGTGTACCTGGATAATGCGGCTACCACGCAAAAACCGCAATGCGTTATCGATGCGATCAGCGATTACTATTCCACCTGCAATGCCAATGTGCATCGCGGCGCCCACCGCCTCGCGGACGAAGCCACCCAGCGCTACGAGAATGCACGGGACACCGTCGCGGCATTTATTAACGCTAACTCGCGCCGGGAAGTTATTTGGACCAGCGGCACCACGGAAGCCATTAACATCGTGACCCATGGCGCCGCGCAACTGTTGAAGCCGGGTGACGAGGTATTGGTTACCCAGATGGAGCATCACGCCAATCTGGTAACCTGGCAACAGGCCTGCAAGCGCGCGGGCGCGGCATTGATGATTGCGCCCATTAATGACAGTGGCGAGCTGGATTTGCCGGCTTTCGAAAAGCTGCTGAACAAGCGCACCCGAATGGTTGCGTTGCCCCATATTTCCAACGCCTTGGGCACTATCAATCCTATTCAGGAGCTGTGCCGACAGGCGAAAGCGGTCAATGCCTGGGTGATGATCGACGGCGCTCAGGGCGTTGCTCACGAGCCGGTGGACGTGCAATCCCTGGGTTGCGATTTTTACGCTTTTTCCGGGCACAAGTTATTTGGTCCCACGGGCATCGGTGTGCTGTGGGGGCGGGAAGAACTGCTGGCGGAATGGCCGATATGGCAAACCGGCGGCGAGATGATTGCCAGCGTGACTTATGAAGAAGCCATCTGGGGCGAATTGCCCGGCCGTTTTGAGGCGGGTACCCCGCACATTGCCGGTGCCATTGGCATGGGCAAGGCCATCGAATGGTTTCGCGCCTTGGATATGCCGGCGGTAATGGCCCACGAGCGCGCGCTGATGAAAAGTGCCACCGAACAGGCGGAGGCTTTTGACGGCTTGCGCATTATTGGTACGGCGCGGGAAAAAATTGGTGTGCTGAGTTTTGTGATGACGGAAGGTCATCCGGCGGATGTTGGATTTTTGCTGGATCGGCAAGGTGTTGCGATTCGTACCGGTCATCATTGTGCGGAACCCTTGATGAGTCGCCTTGCTGTGCCGGGTACGGCAAGGGCTTCGTTTTCGTTGTATAACACCTTGGAAGAGATTGATTTTTTGTTTGTGGCATTGCACAAAGCAAAAACGCTATTAGGCTGAAAATGGAAAAAATAGTGGTGTGCTGAAGTGCCGTGCTCGGACAGGAGTCCGGTATTCACTGCTGTGACGCGCCGTGAATACATCCCTGTAGGCTCGGCGCCAGCATCCCTGCTGACGACG
>JBBDIU010000110.1:0-17848 GCA_040880205.1 Cellvibrionaceae bacterium | reverse complement strand
TGCTGCATACGGTCTCGAAAAGGCACTCCCAAGACCGCAACCTACAGCGTCGACTGGCTTAACTAAGTGCCATTCCAGAGTTTGATAGTTTCGGCGGCAGTTTGGTGGTGGCACGGCGGTAGCCACGGGAGGGGCAGATAGCAAGGACCTCATCAAGCCGCTCACCGAACATTAAACGCTTACACTACGAAATCCAGGAAGGACTATGACTTGCATCAGTTTAATTGGCATGCCCGGCGCCGGGAAAAGTACCCTGGGAGTATTGCTGGCCAAGGCCATGGCCAAGGATTTTGTGGATACGGATGTGTTGCTTCAAGTTCGGGCCAATCAAAGCCTGCAAGCGATCGTCGATAACAGCGGCTATTTGATGTTGCGGCAGTTGGAGGAAGAGGCGCTTTTGGATCTGTCCGTGAATAACCATGTTATCGCGACTGGCGGGAGTGCCGTGTATAGCGAAGCCGGAATGCGGCACCTGAAAAGTTTGGGGCCTCTGGTGTATTTGAAAGTATCATTGGGTGAGTTGCAGCGCCGAGTGAAGGATCTGCCCAAGCGTGGGATTGCCGCTCAGCCGGGGCAAACGCTGGAGGAGTTATACAAAGAGCGCTGCCCTCTCTACGAAGATGTTACCGATATCACAGTCGACGGTGATGGCAAAACGCCGGAACAGCTTGTTGCGGAAATTGAGCGAACCACGCGGAGGTCAGAGCGGTAAGCGGGTTGTGTACTTGACCTGCTTCAACGCAAAGGTGGAATTGACAGAGGCTACATTGGGCAGATGTACCAGCCGCTGTTTTAAAAAGCGCTCGTAGTGATCGACGCTGTCCACCACGATCTTTAATAGGTAATCCTTGTCGCCGCTGGTGGAATAGCATTCCACGATTTCATCCACATCACTCACCGCCGATTCAAACGCATTTAGCGATTCCTCGTCATGGCTTTTGATAATCAAGTAGGCGTGAACCGTAACCCCGAGGTTGAGAATTTTCGAATTCAGCAGGGTAACCCGCCCCAGGATAACGCCTTCCGCTTCCAAGCGTTTTATTCGTCGCCAGCAGGGGGTGTGCGACAAACCCACTTTTTCACCGAGTTCCGCCATGGAATAGTCGGCGCTTTCCTGCAAACAGCGCAAAATTTTCAGGTCGTAGTCATCCAGTGCTATAGCGGCGGACATGGTAAATTGTTATCCTATTAAGCGGCCAATCGAAAAATATTGATCCTAATTCTAGTGACTATTAACCTGGCAATCAAATAGATTCTCCCTGATCTATTTGATTGTCGCCCTTGAAATCGCCCTGCGTTCGCCCTTGGAGCAGTGTATGTTTGAAAACGTAAGTCCCTTGCCGCCGGACCCCTTGCTGGGGATCATGGCCGCCTTTGCCGCCGACCCCAATCCGCGCAAGGTGGATTTGGGCGTTGGCGTTTACAAGGATGCTTTGGGTAATACGCCCATATTCGCAAGCGTCAAGGCGGCGGAAGCGCAACTTATCGATGCGCAGCGCAGCAAGGTCTACATCGGCCCGGCGGGCTCGGCCGACTACAATCATCTGATAGCGCAATTGATATTTGCCCAAGCGGGATCGGTGCTGCGGGACAAGCGGGTTGCCACGGTACAAACGCCGGGTGGTTGCGGCGCCTTGCGCGTGGCTGCCGAGTTTTTGCGGCGGGTTCGGTCGTCCGCCACCATTTGGTGCAGCGATCCCACTTGGGCGAACCACGAACCGCTACTGGGGGACGCGGGACTGAGACTGGCCACATACCCGTATTACGACAAGCAATCGAGCCGGATCCTTTTCGAGCAGATGCTGGCATGCCTGGAAAAGGTCCCCGCCGACGATATTGTGTTATTGCACGGTTGTTGCCACAACCCCTCCGGCGCGGACTTGAGTCGCGAACAATGGCAAGTGATCAGCAAACTCGCACGCAAAAATGGGTTTCTCGTTTTTGTGGACCTGGCCTATCAGGGCTTTGGTGACGGCGTCGATGACGACGCCTTCGGTGTTCGCCTTCTCGCCGAAGAGCTGCCGGAACTGGTGGTTGCCAGTTCCTGTTCCAAAAACTTCGGCCTCTACCGGGAACGCACCGGTGCCTTGTGTGTGGTAACCCAACAAGCCGAGCAGGCCGCGGCGGTGGTAACCCACTTGAATAAAATCGTCCGCGGAATCTACTCCATGCCTCCCGCGCACGGCGCGGCTATTGTGGAATCCCTGTTGGGCGACGGAGCACTTAAATCCCAATGGTTGGAAGAGCTTTTCCAGGTTCGCGCGCGCATCAAAAGCCTGCGCTCTTCACTGGCGGATGCGCTGCAAACGCGACTCGGCGACGACCGGTTCCGCTTTATCGAACAGCAACAGGGAATGTTTTCGTTTCTGGGTATGTCGCCCGAACAAGTCCACCAGCTGCAAGCGCGGTTCAGCATTTATGCAGCTGGCTCCAGTCGCATCAATGTGGCCGGACTAAATACAGACAACGTGGACTATGTGGCGGATTCGATTGCAGCCGTGATTGACGAGCGTTAGTAGCGTGTTGGTTCAGCTTCTATAGCAAATTGCCGTAATAAAGTAGGTTTGGATTCCATTGGGCGTCTCTATCGATATCTCATCGTCCAGGGATTTCCCCAAAAGCGCGCGAGCCAGCGGAGAATCCATGCTGAGCTTGTTTTGCTTCAGATCGAATTCATCCGGGCCGACAATTTGGTAGGTGGTTTCGTTGCCCGCTTCGTCTTCCAGGGTAACGAAAGCGGCGAAGTAGACTTTGTCCTGCCGGGGTGGGCTGGCATTTACGACGGTTAGCTCGTCCAGGCGTTTGCTGAGGTAGCGAACGCGCCGGTCGATTTCCGCCAAGCGCCGTTTGCCGTAAATGTAATCGCCATTTTCCGAGCGGTCGCCGTTCTTGGCGGCTTCGTGAACTGTGTCCGTGACCTTTGGGCGCTCCACTTTCCACAAATAGCGAAGCTCCGCTTGCAGGGCATCGGCGCCGGCGGGGGTGATGTATTTGGAGCCCCGCGTCTGGGGTGGTCGCCAACGTCCCACCTCAATCGTTCTCCGTCAGTTGATCCGCATTGCGGATGAGTACCGGTTCGATCATGTCGGCCGGTTCGAAACCGAATACCCGGGAATAAAAGTAAAGTTCTGCTTCCAAGGCTCGTCGAATGTTGGGCGCCTGGCGGAAACCGTGGGCTTCTTCGGGGAAGGTGAGGTAAGCCACCGGAATCCGCTTGGCGTCCAACGCCGCCACCATGGCTTCCGCCTGATTGGGTGGTACGATTTTGTCTTTCAGGCCTTGCAGAAAAATCACCGGGCAATTTAGCTGGTCCACATGATGAATGGGCGAGCGATCACGGTACACCGCCTTTTGTTCAGGATAGGGGCCCACCAGATTATCCATGTAACGGCTTTCGAATTTATGGGTGTCGGCTGCCAGTGTTTCCAGATCGCCAACGCCGTACAGGCTGGCACCCGCTTTGAAAATAGCGTGAAAGGTGAGAGCCGCGAGCACCGTATAGCCACCGGCGCTGCTGCCGTGTATCGCGATCTTGTCGCCGTCAATGCGACCTGTGTTAGTTAGATAGTCGACGCAATCAATCGCATCCCGCACATCCACCACGCCCCACCTTCCATTGAGGCGTTCGCGGTAGTGGCGACCGTAGCCGGTGCTGCCGCCGTAGTTTACATCGGCCACGGCGAAGCCGCGGCTGGTCCAATATTGAATCTTCAGGTTGAGCGCCGGTTTAGTCGCCGAGGTTGGGCCGCCGTGGCAAAGAACCAATAGTGGTGGTTTGTTGCCGGGCTCGCCGCAAAAATCCTGATTGTGGGGCGCATAGAAAAAGGCATAGCCTGTTTCCCCGGAATCTTGGAGGGGGAATTCAATGGCTTCTCCAGGCGCAATGTAATCGTTGTCGACAGACAGCGTGCCGGATCGCGCGAAGCAGTTGATATCCCGCCGTAGGCGATCAAAAGCGTAGAGGGCGGGAAAGGAATCGCTGGTCGCACCGATAAACATGGCGCGGTCATCATTTACTTTGATGTAACTGATCTCGGTGAGTTGGGTGGGTAGATCCTGTTTGCTGCCGTTGCCAAGATCGATCGTGCACAAGTGCCAGGTACCCGATCGGGTATAGGTGGCCAGCAAGGTATCGGCGTCGAGAAAGGCGTAGGTGGAAAGGCCGAATACCCACTGCGGTGTGCCGAATTCAACGGCTTCTTTATAAACAGGCGCCAGCGAGTTGCCCTCCCAGCGGAAGATGTTCCACCAGCTGCCGCGATCGGAAATGAGATAGAGATCGCCATTCGACGACCATTGCGGCTGACAAATCGACTCGCGCACACCGCCGGCAATTCGTTGTTGATTGACAATATCGCCTGCTGCATTGAATTCGCCCAGCCAACATTCGCAACCATCCCAGGGCATATTGGGATGATTCCAGCTAAGCCAGGCGATGCGTTCACCGTCCGGTGAAAGGGTCGGGCTGGAATAGAAATCATTGCCGACCAACAGCTTGTGTGGTGCTTGTTCGGATTCGTCGTCGCCCAGGGAGATGGCTACGATGCAGGTCTCTTCTTCCTGGCCGTTTTGGCTGTGATCTTCGGCGATCGCCAGGAGGCGCTTGCGGTTTTTGTCCAGGGTCAGATTGCCAAAGCGCCACGGCCCTTCCGGGGTCAACGCGCTGGGAATTGCCGCGGGCGATCGGCTGTTCAGGTGATAAACGCGTTGATCGTCCAACAGGACGAAATAAACTTGGCCATGCTGGACACAATAGCTCCCGCCGCCATATTCATTGACGCGCGAGCGCGCGTTGAGAGGTGTGGGTAACGCATCCTGTTTCTCGCCCGTGGCACTGAGCTTTACGATGGCGTTGCGGCCCCGTTCCAGCGGCCGGGATTCCAACCAGTAAATGTCGTCGCCATCGAACTGCGGTTCCGACAGGCCCACCGTGGCGGTGGTTAACATTTCGGCGCTAATGGGTGAGCGCCAGCTGCCGTAGGCAGCGATTTGTTGGGTCATAAATTTTACCGCCCGAGAAATTGGGACGATTTTGCCGGCTATGGCTGGAACTGACAAGGCCGGTGCCGTTTCACTGCCCGGTAATTTCCGGTTTAATGGCGGGCATGACAAAAGATTCACCCACTTTTAATGTGCAATCCCTGTCGCGCGTTCTGTCCGAGCATCTGCCGGCCAAGCGTTGGCTGGTGGGCTTTAGTGGCGGACTGGACTCGAGTGTTCTGCTCGCCGCGTTGGTTGCGAGCAAGCCCGAACAGCCGGTCGTGGCTATTCACGTGAACCACGGTTTATCTGACCGCGCCGACGCCTGGCAGCGACATTGCCAGGCCCTGTGTGGTGATTGGAAGGTGGAATGCCGGGTCGAAAAGGTCCAGGTACAGCCCAATGGCCGTGGTCTGGAAGATGCGGCCCGCATCGCGCGCTACCAAGCCTTTCAAGCGCATATGGAAACCGGTGACGTGCTGCTGCTTGGCCACCACCGCGACGACCAGGCGGAGACCTTGCTTTTCCGTCTGATGCGTGGCGCCGGTCCGCGGGGCCTGGGCAGCATTGTCGAGCAGCGGGATTTTGCCGGCGGGCGTCTGTTGCGGCCGTTGTTGGCGTTCAGCAAATCGGAACTTGAGCATTACGGAGCCAGTATTGGCCTGGACTGGATCAATGACGACAGCAACGAGGACGAGGGACTCGACCGCAACTTTTTGCGCCGCCGGGTGCTGCCCGTGTTGGCCGAACGCTGGCCCAACTTCCCCGAGCGCTGGCGTTTAACCGCCGAGGCCTGTCAGCAGGCCGATCAACTGAGTCGCGACCTGGGCAGTATCGACTTACACCATTGTGATGAACAAGCGGAACGCTTCGGTTGGAGCGTGGACTGGTCGACTCTGGCCGAACTGTTGCCCCACCGGCGCACCAACCTGTTGCGTACCTGGGCGCTACAACGGGGTTTTGCCGTGCCGGAGCACAAGCATTTGCGTGAAGTCAACGCGCAATTCTTTGCTGGCTCCGAGCCGCGCGGGTCGGCGCTGGTGCAGTGGTCCGGCGCCGCGCTGCGCTACTATCGCGAGCGAGTTCATCTGACGCCCATACAATCACCACAGGTAACTGAACCGGTGATCTGGTGGCTCGATCACAAACTGGTACTCGCCGACGGTACCGGTTTATCCGCGCAAGAGGCGGGCGGAGGCCTACATGTGCCCGAGGGCCGGCTGGATGTCCGCTGGCGGCGGGGTGGAGAGCGCTGTCGGCCAGCAGGCCGGGGGCATTCACAAACCCTGAAAAAACTTTTGCAGGAATACCGTCTGGAGCCTTGGCTGCGCGATCGCGTTCCTCTGTTTTATGTGGACGGGGAACTGGCGGCGGTTGGCGATCTGTGGATCTGTCACGGCTTCACCGCGGAGAATGATCCAGGCTATCAGCTCCAGTGGTATCCACCGAAAGCCATTGGATTGGATGAAGAGGGGGGATTGGATGATGGTGGCTGGGGTGATGAATAGGCAGGCACGCGGGCGCTCCAAGGTTTGAAGCGCCCGCGTGCTGTTAACAGTCCGCGGTCTGTTTGCGTATAACGGTTAGCGTCGATTACGTATAACCGCTTCGGAACGATAACCCCAGCCAAAATAGGCGGCGCCACCAGCCAACAGTATATGCAGCCAGATGTCGTTGCCGTGCAGCGGTATCAAGCCAAAGGTGGTGCGCAACACGGGGAACAGGCCCATTACCACAAACACCGCGTAAATGACCGCCACACTGCGCGCGTAAAATAGCGACGAGGATGCGCTACGCCACACAGCCAAGCCCCATATGCCGAACCCGAGGTGCACCAGATTGTGTAAAACATTGACCGGGAACAAGCCGAACAACTTGCCGGCTCCGGCGGTAACCGCAAGATTGGGATCGGCGACGCCATAAGGCGTCACCAGAAAAGGGATAAATCCGGCAATCCCGACGATGGCAAAGATGACGCCGAAAACCAAGGCAAAATAGCGAATACCCATAACATTCTCCTCCGTGAGCGTTGAGGTGACCCTGCCGCAGCCCAGAGGGGGTCGCGATCGGATAGGAGTTTCGACTAGTGGTGCTGAATGGAGTTCATTGAAGGAAGCGGGAAGTGGGAGAAGTAGTGCTAATCGCTAGTCGAACCGGCCCGAGGGAGTGGGAAGCCGGGCGTCGGGATTTGAGTGTCGACTCAAATCGGGCTTTCTGGTAACCTGACGTCCCATCTCGAGTACAAAGGCAGCGGTCACAGGTGGCTCTGATAAAGGCCATCCCACGGTAGCGATTCAAACGCTTGAATTTGCCTGGCCGACCTGCTTTTCCACTCCTTTCGAACAGTGTTTGCCTCAGCCCGCCCTGGGCTGATTAATTATTACTAAAGCTGTTGTAACTGGTTCGTGCAGAAGGGCTTAAATGACTAGATATATATTTGTGACCGGCGGCGTCGTTTCCTCCCTGGGTAAAGGCATCGCCTCTGCCTCCCTGGGTGCCATCCTGGAAGCCCGGGGGCTGAAGGTCACAGTCCTCAAGCTCGATCCCTACATTAACGTTGACCCCGGCACCATGAGCCCCTTCCAGCACGGCGAGGTGTTTGTCACCGAGGACGGAGCGGAAACCGACCTGGATCTGGGCCATTACGAACGCTTTATTCGTACCCGGATGACCCGGCGCAACAATTTCACCACCGGGCGAATTTACGAAACGGTTTTACGCAAGGAACGGCGCGGCGATTATCTGGGCGGTACTGTTCAGGTCATTCCCCATATCACCGACGAAATCAAACGCCGGATTTTGGAAGGCGGAAAGGATTTCGACGTGGCCTTGGTGGAGATCGGCGGCACGGTAGGCGATATTGAGTCACAGCCTTTTTTGGAAGCCGTTCGTCAATTGCAGGCGGAGCTGGGCCCCGGGCAAACCCAGTTGATTCATTTGACCCTGGTACCCTATATCGCCACCGCGGGTGAAACCAAAACCAAGCCCACCCAGCATTCCGTTAAGGAACTACGATCGATTGGTCTGCAGCCGGATGTTTTATTGTGCCGCTCGGAGAAAACCATCGACGACGATTCGCGACGCAAGATCGCGCTGTTTACCAACGTCACCTACAAAGCTGTCGTTCCCCTGGCGGATGCGGAAACCATTTACGCTATTCCCCGTTTGCTCAATCAGTATAAATTGGACCAGATTGTATTGGACAATTTCGGCCTGGAAGCGCCGCAGGCGGACCTGAGTGAGTGGGATGAAGTGGTCAAAGGCAAATTGAGCCCGGAACGGGAAGTCACCATCGCCATGGTCGGCAAATACATGGATTTGCTGGATGCCTACAAATCTCTCAACGAAGCGCTGGAGCACGCCGGAATTCGCACCCGTACCAAAGTGAAGGTTGTCTATCTCAACGCCGAGGATATCGAGGAACAGGGCACGGGTGTCCTGGAAAAGGTGGACGGCATTCTGGTACCAGGTGGTTTCGGCGAGCGGGGCCTGGATGGCAAGCTGCTGTCGGTGCGATATGCCCGGGAGAAAGGAATCCCCTACCTGGGGATTTGCCTGGGTATGCAGGTGGCGGTTATCGAGTTCGCCCGCGACGTGGCCGGTTTGCCCAAGGCCAACAGCACCGAATTCGACAAGTACACTCCTGACCCGGTAATCGGTCTGATAACCGAATGGCTGGATGCCAGTGGCAAGGTGGAATCGCGCGACGAAAGCTCGGACTTGGGTGGCACCATGCGTCTGGGGGTGCAGGAATGTCGATTGGTCAGCGGTGCCAAGGTGCAGAAAATCTACGGAGACGATGTCATCGTCGAACGCCACCGCCACCGCTACGAAATGAACAACAATTATGTGGATCAGTTACAAAAGGCCGGTTTGCGCATTGGCGGCTGGTCGGCGGACGATACTTTGGTGGAAGTGGTGGAATTGGAAGACCATCCCTGGTTTATCGCCTGTCAGTTTCACCCGGAATTTACCTCGACCCCGCGTGATGGCCATCCCCTGTTCACCAGCTTTATTGAAGCGGCGCACAAACACCACACACAGCAATAGGGTCTGACGTGGAACAGAGAAAGCTTTCCATTGGCGACATAAGCATCGCGAACGATTTGCCCTTTGTGTTGTTTGGAGGCGTCAACGTTCTGGAATCCCGCGAGCTGGCCCTGCAAGTGGCCGAACATTTTGTGCGGGTTTGCGAAGCGCTCGCCATTCCCTATGTATTCAAGGCCTCCTTCGACAAGGCAAACCGTTCCTCGGTACACTCGTTCCGCGGTCCCGGTCTGGAAAAGGGCTTGAAGATTCTCGCGGACGTGAAGTCCCGGTTTTCGGTTCCTATCATTACCGATGTGCACGAGCCGGAACAGGCACAAGCCGCCGCCGAAGTCTGTGATGTTATTCAATTGCCGGCCTTTTTGGCGCGGCAAACCGACCTGGTTGCCGCCATGGCAAAAACGGGCGCTGTGATCAATATCAAAAAACCGCAGTTCATCAGCCCGTCGCAGATTGCCAATATCGTGGAAAAATTCAGCGAATGCGGCAACGACAAGGTCATGCTCTGCGAACGCGGCAGCGTGTTCGGCTACGACAATCTAGTCGTGGACATGCTGGGCTTTCGCGTTATAAAGGAAGTCAGCAAGGGCGCGCCGCTGATCTTCGACGTAACTCACGCCTTGCAATGTCGCGATCCCGATGGTGCCGCCTCCGGCGGAAGGCGCCATCAGACCGTCGAACTGGCACGCGCCGGTATGGCCGTGGGCGTTGCCGGCTTATTTCTGGAAGCTCACCCGAATCCGGACCAAGCAAAATGCGACGGACCGAGCGCATTACCGCTCGACAAGCTGAAACCCTTTTTAGAACATGTCAAAGCGGTGGATGAGTTGGTGAAAAGTTTGCCGGAGTTGGAGATTGGATAAGACATAGTCGCTAGTCTCTAGTCGCTAATCTCTAGTCGAAAGCGAGAGAAGCGAATGGTGAAAGATGAAAAATTTGACTAGAGGCCGCAAATGTTCCCCAAATTCTTGGGGTCTGGGTATGACTAGAGACTAGCGATTAGTGACTAGCGACTTTTTTTAGGAGTACATTCAATGACAAAAATTGTGGAAGTCAAAGCCTTTGAGGTTTTGGATAGCCGGGGTAATCCGACAGTGAATGCCGATGTGATATTGGCTTCTGGTGAGGTGGGGTCCGCCTGTGCACCGTCGGGCGCATCCACTGGTTCGCGTGAGGCACTGGAATTGCGAGACGGCGATAAGAGCCGTTATCTGGGTAAAGGTGTATTGACGGCGGTCAACAATATCAATACCGCTATTAATGATTTATTGAAGGGCAAGGATGCGGCCGATCAGCGACTGCTGGACAACTTGATGCTCGAAGCGGATGGCACGGACAACAAGTCCAAGCTGGGCGCCAACGCCATTCTTGCCGTGTCTCTCGCGGCTGCCAAGGCAGCGGCGAGCGCCAAGGGCATGCCCCTATACCAGCATATTGCCGAACTGAATGGCACGCCGAATCAGTACAGCATGCCGGTGCCCATGATGAATATCATCAACGGCGGTGAGCACGCGGATAACAACGTCGACATTCAGGAATTCATGATTCAGCCAGTGAAGGCAAATAAATTCAGCGAAGCGCTACGTCAGGGGGCCGAGGTTTTTCACAGCCTGAAAAAGGTTTTGAATGAGCGCGGTTTGAGTACGGCGGTGGGTGACGAAGGTGGCTTCGCCCCCGACTTGCCCTCCAATGAAGGCGCTATTGAAGTCATTGCGGAAGCCGTGGCGCGTGCCGGCTATACCTTGGGCGACGATGTTACCCTGGCGCTGGATTGTGCCGCGTCCGAGTTTTACCAAAAGGGTCAGTACAATCTTGCCGGTGAAAGCAAGGTATTTTCCGCCACGGAGTTCGCCGATTACCTGGCCGGGCTGGTCGACAAATATCCGATCCTTTCCATCGAAGATGGTATGGACGAAGGGGACTGGGACGGTTGGGCCACATTGACGAACAAAGTTGGCGATAGAGTGCAACTGGTCGGTGACGACCTGTTCGTGACCAACACCAAAATTCTCCAGGAAGGCATCGACAAACAAATTGCCAATTCCATCTTAATCAAGTTCAATCAGATCGGATCCTTGTCCGAAACCCTGGACGCCATCAGGATGGCAAAGGATGCCGGTTACACAGCGGTGATTTCGCATCGCTCCGGTGAAACCGAGGACACCACCATTGCCGATCTGGCGGTGGCCACCGCCGCCGGGCAAATCAAAACCGGTTCTTTATGTCGTTCCGACCGGGTGGCCAAGTACAACCGCTTGTTGAGAATTGAAGCGGAGCTGGGCGGTCGCGCGCTGTACCGCGGCCGGGCGGAATTCAAGAGTTAAACGCGAATCATGAAATGGGTTTTTGCAGCGCTGGCGGTGTGCTTGATTTTTTTGCAGTACCGCCTGTGGGTGGGTAGCGGTAGTATCGCCGAGGTGGTACAGCTGCAACGGCAAATTGAGCAGCAGCAATCCGAGATCGAGCATCTGCAAGAGCGCAATCGCATATTGGCTTTGGAAGTGCGTGAATTGAAAACCGGACTCGAAACCATTGAAGAGCGCGCCCGCAGCGAAATGGGTATGATCAAGGAGGGCGAGACCTTTTATATGGTTATCGACGAAGACGAGCAAAAGCCGCGCGCTACCAAGCAACCGGCGGAATAACGGCCCATGAATCGCGCGACCCCGACCTATTGGGCCATAATGCCGGCTGCCGGGGTGGGGCAGCGCATGAACAGCCACCGGCCAAAGCAGTATTTGCCCCTGCTCGGCAAGACAGTCATTGAACATTCCTTGGAGCGCTTGTTGGCCTTACCAGAGATCGAAGCAGTTCTGGTGGTCACCAATGCCGAGGACAAAATCTGGCCCAGTCTGGCGATCAGCCGCGATCCGCGAATCGAAACCGTTAGCGGCGGGAACGAGCGCCATCGCTCGGTATTCAATGGCATGTTGGCGCTCGACAATAGAGCCGACGGGAGCGACTGGGTGTTGGTACACGATGCGGTCAGGCCCTGCGTAACTGTGGATTCCATTCGCAATCTCATGGAGCAACTCGCCGGGCATGAAGTCGGTGGGGTTTTGGGGTACCGGCTCAGTGATACCTTGAAGAAAATTAATCCCGAACTTGGCGTTGAAGCAACTCTTGATCGCAACGCTGTATGGGCGGCGGCCACGCCGCAGATGTTTCGTTACGGTTTACTGCGCAAGGCGCTCGCTCGACAGGTGGAGGTCGGATCCGCACCCACTGACGAGGCAATGGCAGTGGAACAATTGAATTTACAACCGCAAATGGTGGCGGGATCTCGCGACAACATCAAGATTACGGTAGTTGATGACCTGCGCCTGGCCGAACTCATATTGCAGGCGCGGAACTCGCGGCCGCCCACACCACAATCGAAGGCGGAATGCTGATGCGCATCGGTCAGGGCTTTGATGCCCATAAATTTGGCCTCGGCGACAAGCTTGTTATTGGCGGCGTGATCATTCCCCACGACAAGGGCCTGGTGGCCCACTCGGATGGCGATGTCTTGCTGCATGCTGTATGCGATGCTCTGTTGGGTGCCGCTGCCCTTGGCGATATCGGCCAGCATTTCCCGGACAATGATCCCCAGTACCGCAATGCCGACAGTCGCACTTTGTTGCAGTTGGTTGTGGCTAAACTGCGTGCGGCAGGCTGGCAGGTCGAGAACTGTGACAGCACCGTCATTGCGCAAGAACCCCGTCTCGCCAGTTACATCCCGCACATGATCGACAACCTGGCGGCGGATCTTGGGGTGGAAGCAAACCGCGTCTGCGTCAAGGCAACCACCACTGAAGGCATGGGCTTTACCGGGCGCGGGGAAGGTATTGCGGCACAAGCGGTGGTGTTGTTGCGTTCCCTGTAATGACTGATTACTCTCTCGATTTTTCGCACACTTCTGGCAAACCTGAATTCCGTGCGGTGTTGCGTAGCACACCGGAGGATTTTTGTGTCGAGGAAGTGCTGGATTTTGTCCCTTGTGGCGAGGGTGAACATCTCTACCTGCATATCCGCAAATGCAATCAGAATACTTTATGGGTGGCGCGACAACTGGCGCGCTTTTGCGGGGTCAAGGATATGGATGTGGGCTACTGCGGACTGAAGGATCGCCGCGCGGTTACCAGTCAATGGTTCAGCGTCTACCGGCCCAAGGGCCCGCCGCTGGATTGGCCCGGTTTTGTGGCGGACGGCGTGGAACTCCTGAGTGCGACGCGTCACACGCATAAATTGAAACCGGGGCTGCATCAGGCCAACCTGTTTACCATTCGTTTGCGGGAGTGCGCGGGCGAGTTGGGGGATATGCAGGCAATCGGACGGGGAGTCCCCAACTATTTTGGCGAGCAGCGCTTTGGAATCGCCGCGCGTGCCTATCTGTTTAATCAGGTACTCTCGGCGCGAGTGGCGCGGGGCAACTGGCAAACCCGGCTCTCGGGCGATATGGGTGAGTTTCCCACCGGACCCTTGTGGGGCAGGGGACGATCCCCGGTCGGGGGCGCAACTTCCGAACTGGAACAAGCGGTGCTGGCACCCTGGAGCCATTGGTGTAAAGGGCTGGAACATGTGGGCCTTCAGCAGGAGCGGCGGATCCTTGTGTGTCGACCACACGACTTCGCCGTGGCGTGGCAGGATTCGGATCTTCGGCTCACTTTCGGGCTGGGACCGGGGCAATACGCCACCACGGTGTTGCGGGAAGTCGCGCAACTCACGCCTATTAGGGCCTATTGACCGCAAACGCCTGTGGTATAGTAGCGCGGCGTTGGTCGCTATAAAGTAAGCCTGAACAATAATGGAAGTCATCGAGAACGGAATCATCGAGAACGCAAGACACAGAGAACGAAAGCCACGGAGCGTCTATAATCTCTTGCAGCGTTCAACAGGCACGTTGCGTTACCAAACAGCTGCACTACGAACCACATGCATTATGAAAAAGTCACTTGGGGAGACCTTGGGTTGAGTCAGTTGAATCTAGCCGGTGTGGGGATGACCTCCGAGCGTACCCGGATACGGTTGATCAATCGTTTGCGGGAGCAGGGAGTCAGTAATAACCGCGTACTGGACTGCATCCGCGAAATGCCCCGCCACCTGTTTCTCGACGAAGCCTTGTCCCACCGCGCCTATGAAGACAGCGCCCTGCCAATCGGCTATGGGCAGACCCTCTCGCAACCCTACATCGTTGCGCGAATGACCGAAATCCTCCTCACAGCGGCCGGTAACTTGGACCGGGTGCTGGAAGTGGGTACCGGTTCGGGTTACCAGACGGCGATTCTGGCCCAACTGGCGGGCGAGGTATACAGCGTCGAACGTATCAAACCGCTCCAGGAAAAAGCACGCGCCCGCCTGCGTAAGCTCGGCCTGCGCAATGTGCAATTGAGCCACGCTGATGGCGGTTTTGGCTGGCCGGAAAAGGGCCCTTATTCGGCAATACTTTCCACTGCGGCGCCGCGCGAAATACCCAGGGAGCTTTTGAATCAACTAGCGCCTAACGGCGCCCTCGTCATTCCGGTGGGGGATGTGGTTCAGCAATTGACTTTGGTGATGCGCGACGGCGACAGCGACAAGTTTGTCACCCAAAAACTGGAAGCCGTCAAATTCGTGCCCCTGTTGTCGGGCACCACCCGTTAATCGTGCCGGCTAACCGTGTATCTTAGCCGCAGTAAAGTGCGCCGCTATCTGGCGCTATTCCTCAAGGGCGCCGCCATGGGCGCTGCCGATGTGGTTCCCGGTGTCTCCGGGGGGACCATTGCTTTCATTTCCGGTATTTACGAAGAGCTCATCGAATCCCTGCGTCACATCGGACCTTCAGCGGCGAAACTCCTCTGGACCCGGGGGCCGGCAGCGGCCTGGGAATACATCAATGGCAATTTCCTGCTGGCGGTGTTTGCCGGGGTGGCCGCAAGCCTGTTCTCGCTGGCGAGAATCATCAGCTTTGCCATGCAGGCCTATCCCGTGCTGGTGTGGTCATTTTTCTTTGGTCTGGTCCTGGCTTCCGTGATTTATGTGGCCCGGCAGCTGGAGCAATGGCGGTGGGTGGAAGTGGTGGCGCTGATTAGTGGGGCACTTCTCGCGCTGGGAATCGCCTTGTCCAACCCGGCACAGCTACCGGATGCGTGGTGGATGATCTTTCTCGCTGGCGCTGTTGCCATCTGCGCCATGATTTTGCCGGGCATCTCGGGCAGTTTTATCCTGCTGCTGTTGGGTCTGTACACCACGTTTTTGCGGGCTATCAGCGAGCTTGATTTGCTGATATTGGCGAGCTTCGTTGCCGGGTGCGCTTGTGGCCTGGTGGCCTTTTCCCATGTGTTATCCTGGCTGTTACGACGCTACCACGGTGCGACCCTGGCGACCTTGACCGGCTTTCTTTTAGGCTCCCTGCAAATGATCTGGCCCTGGAAGCATACCGTCACCTTTTTTGAAAATCGGCATGGGGAAATGGAGCCCCTCATTCAAGAAAACGTGCTGCCCGGTCAATATGCCACCCTGATGGGAGACGACCCCCAACTACTGGGTGCGGTTCTGGCTGCCACAATTGGGGTGGTGTTGGTCCTTGGATTGGAACTTTCTGCCCAAAATGGTCACTCTAATCGGGGACAGTAAGGACGAAATGTCAATGAAAGGCGCGTTCGGTTGGTCAATTCGCAGAATAATTCAAAAATCTGGAATTTCCCGACACTTTTTTTAGATGAATTTATCATAACAATTGCGCAGTGACCGTACAGTAAACATAACGTTGGCCAAAGTTTGTTCGAGCGATTGAGCGGGTAATCAGGTGCAACAAGTTATAAGCCCGAGATGGCTTAAGCCCGGTGTGGTCAAGATACTAGCCATCTTGGTTCTGGCGGGCTGTGGTGGGACTGATTACCGTGCGCCGGTCAATAACCTGGAGCAACCACCCAGTCAGAAAATTACCACTCACGTGGTGGCCAGAGGCGAAACCCTGTATTCCATTGCTTGGCGTTATAACCTAGACGTACGCACCCTGGCCCGTGCAAACAGTATATCCGAACCCTATACCATCCACCCTGGACAGCGCGTAAACCTCGATTTACGTCGCGTGCCTTCCACGCTGGCGCCTCCCGAGCCCAAGTCGGTCCAATCCAGGCCTCAAGTCGTGGAACGTTCAAATAATCGGTCAACATCTTCCGCGACTCCCCGAGCGGCGTCAACCAATGAGTCAGAACTTGCGTGGCGGTGGCCGGCGAGTGGCACACTTCTCGCAAGTTTCTCCGGGGCACGTGCGCTAAATAAGGGTATTGATATCGGCGCGAAAAAGGGAGAACCTGTAGTTGCCGCTGAGTCTGGCACGGTGGTTTACGCCGGCAACGGTCTCCGCGGCTACGGTAATTTGCTGATCATCAAGCATAACCAGAGTTATCTCAGTGCCTATGCCCATAATGATAGGTTGATAGTGGCAGAGGGGGAGGCGGTTAAAGCGGGGCAGCAAATTGCGGAAGTAGGTTCGAGTGGTACCGATAGAGAAAAGCTGCACTTTGAAATCCGTCGCGACGGCCAACCCGTGGACCCATTGCGGTACTTGCCCGCACGATGACAACCACGATGACAAAGAAGCGAGCTGAGCTCAGCCATCAAACACCAACAACCTGCAGCCTGGTCGGCTGCAACGGCAGTAGGGTACGGCTGTAGAGATTAAACGGGGCGACAAGGCAACAAAAGCGGTTAATTGCCTTGTCAATGACGACATAAACCGAAAATACTCACAGGGCTATAACGATGGCAGTACAACAGAGAGAGTTAGACACCTACCTACCGGATGACGACGCGAGCGTATTCCAGGACTTGTCGGATGACGACAGCGCCGACGAAATGAGCACAGTCAAGTCGCCCAAAACCTCCCAAGCAGACCGTTTTGCCGAAACCGAAGAAAAGGTTCAAAAAAGCCTGGACGCCACTCAGCTTTACCTCAACGAGATTGGCTTCTCACCGCTGCTTAGCGCCGAAGAGGAAGTCTATTTCGCGCGCCGGGCACTTCGCGGTGACGATGCCTCCCGCAAGCGCATGATCGAAAGCAATCTGCGCCTGGTGGTAAAGATATCCCGGCGCTACGTCAATCGAGGGCTGGCCCTGCTCGACCTGATTGAAGAGGGCAATCTGGGCCTGATTCGCGCGGTGGAGAAGTTCGACCCCGAGCGCGGCTTCCGTTTTTCAACCTATGCCACTTGGTGGATTCGTCAGACGATTGAACGTGCGATCATGAACCAAACGCGGACTATTCGCCTGCCAATTCACGTGGTAAAAGAATTAAACGTCTATTTGCGCGCCGCGCGCGAGTTGGCGCAAAAGCTGGACCACGAGCCCAGCCCCGAAGAGATCGCGGATCTGCTGGACAAGCCGGTAGCCGATGTAAAGCGCATGCTCGGCCTCAACGAGCGGGTGACTTCGGTGGATGTGCCGATTGGCCCTTCATCCGACAAGGTGCTGGTGGAAACCATCCCCGACCAGAATGTGTCCGATCCGGCTGCCCTGCTGCAAGACAGCGACTTGAGCGCGAGTATCGAAGATTGGCTGATGGAATTGACCGAGAAACAGCGCGAAGTGGTAGCCCGGCGTTTCGGCCTCCGCGGGTATGAAATGAGTACCCTGGAAGAAGTCGGCCGCGAAATTGGTTTGACTCGCGAGCGGGTTCGCCAAATTCAGGTGGAAGCGCTCAAGCGACTGCGCGATATCCTGGAAAAACAGGGCCTGAACGGTGAGGCATTGTTCAGCGCCTAGGTAAAACGTTTTACAACTACCGATTTGCAACTACAGCAGACCCAAACGAAAAAAGCCGCGCTTCCCGAGCGCGGCTTTTTGTTGTGTGCTGTTT
>JBBDIU010000109.1:0-17910 GCA_040880205.1 Cellvibrionaceae bacterium | reverse complement strand
ATTCACCGCCGTGACACGCTGTAAATACCTCCCTGTAAGCTCGGATGCAGCATCCCTGCTGCATACGGTCACGGCGGCAAACACCCAATCCATGCCCTCAAAGTTTATGGGACAGCAGTGATTCACTATTCACTTCTCACATTTGACACCGTTTCCCTGATCATCGATCATTGTTCATTGTTCATTGACCCATTGAAACGCAGCGCCCATGTTTCCTATTCGTGATGACAATCCAACCATTATGGTGCCGTACGTAACGTATGGCATCGTTGGGCTGAACGTTTTGGCCTGGGTGTTATTGCAAGGTTTGGGGATGGAACCCCAGTTGTCCGGGTCGGTGTGTCAGTTCGGACTCATTCCGTGGCTTCCATTTTTTATATTAATTGTGTGTGGATGTTGGTGAGCTTAACGCAGCCACCCGCTCAACCATATCTTTTTCTGTTCATTGATCACTGTTCATTGTCCACTGATATCATGGCCTTCTACCACGAAAGAATACTTCCGCACCTCATTGATGCCGCGTGCTCTACCCGGCAGGTGATGAAAGTACGCAAGCGCCTTGTACCGCTGGCACGAGGGCAGGTGTTAGAGGTGGGTATGGGTTCAGGAATCAATCTGTCTCTTTACGATGCGGCGCGGGTGGAGCGAGTATGGGCGCTGGAGCCTTCCGCGGGAATGCGGCGAAAAGCTGCAAGCAACCTCAAGGATTCACCGGTTCCGGTGGATTGGCTGGATTTACCTGGAGAGCAGATTCCCTTGCCGGATAACAGCGTTGATACGGTGTTACTCACCTTTACACTATGCACGATTCCCGATTGGGAAGCGGCCTTGTGGCAAATGAAGCGGGTACTGAAACCGGACGGCAAATTGCTGTTCGCGGAGCATGGCCGCTCGCCGGATGGCCGCGTATGCAAACTACAAGATCGACTGACGCCAATATGGCGGAAGTTTGCCGGAGGATGCCATTTAAACCGGCCAATTGACGAGTGCATCCTTCAATGCGGTTTCAGGATCGAACAGCATGAAACCTTCTACCTGAAGAAAACCCCTCGCTTTATCGGCCACCTCTATTTAGGCCAAGCCGTTAAGAGACAATGATACTTTCCGCACAAGCTGTAGCTATGTGGGCATCCGGGTGAATGGCACTTAGCAACACTGAGCGAAAGCGAGTCCACGCCCCGCCGATATTTGGTACTTTCTTCGTATGTGGTAGTGCGGTATTGGGGGGAGAGGAAAGAGCGACGAGTGGGGAGCCAGTGGGGACAGGATTGCGGGGGCTTGGGCCCAGATAAAGCATGATAGTTCGTTCCTGGATTGGAACTGGATCGCTTGTTGCTGGAATTGGGTCGCTTAGAACTATTGAAATATCACAGAGAACTGCCTATCTTTGGGCTTCGAGCGAGAGGGGTAATTTTATGTCAAGGGACAACAACGCAAACCACGACAAGCCCGTGTTTCGAGGCTACGTCATCAATGAGAAGGGTGAGGAAGTACCGATCACCGATGACATGGTGGCCAAATCCATGGCGGAGGCCAAGCTGAAGTCCATCGGCGCCCACACCGGCTACACCAAGGCGGTCACCGATGAGATGCTGCAAGAGCATGACAGCAAAAAACAATAGGTGGCCTTTTGCTGCATGCTGAGTATTCAACCGAGTCACCCATTTTCCGTGACGGCTGCTAGCATCCATTCAGAAAATGGGGCTTCCGATTTGAACCGGCACCACAACCACAGCAGGGCACAGGGATGCACGGGCATCTAAGTCCTTGATTGAAAAAAGAAACCGCTCATTCATCGCCAGCATCGTCCAAGCCATTGCCGGCGGTGCTGCCAACGAGTTAACAATCCATCTGCCCCGCACGGTGCCCGAGTTGCCACCTCGCGTGAAACCGCGTTCTGGCATAATGCTGGCGGGACGCTGGACGACATTAATTTGAAATATCTCACAAAAAGTAAAACAGCATTCAACGAAGTTCGTGAAGCGCAAATCTCCATACACTATTCCAATAATAAACGGAGCCCCTTATGTTTTTTTACATTGCCCTTGCCTGTTGGCTGATGACCATGGTCTTTAGCTTCTCCGAAGGAAATCGCAAGCTGCCCTCTCTCTCGTTGGGCTTTGGACTGGTGACCCTGTGGCTGATTTACAGCCGGGGCATGGGCGCTATCGGTATGTCCATTCTCGCGGCGCTGGCGGTGATCGTGTATCTGGGAGGCAAGCTGAGCAATGTTAAATCGGCAAGGTGACCCTTGCGGCAAAAAATCCTTCGAGCAATGTTGCGGGCGTTTTCTGAATGGCGGTGAACTCGCAAAAACACCGGAGCAACTCATGCGCTCCCGTTACACGGCTTACGCCTTGGGTGGCCATGGAAAATATCTGCTGCAAACTTGGTTCCCTGCCACGGCCGGAGGCTTGACAGAGGAGGAACTGTCCGACAAAAAATTGGACTGGCGGAAGTTAGAGATATTGAATAGGTCCCAGCATGGTGATGAAGGCGTCGTGGAATTCAAAGCCTGGTTTTTACGCGGCATCAATGAAAAGCTGGAAGCAATGCACGAAATTTCCGAGTTCCGGCGGGTAAACGGCCGATGGTATTACATAGGCGGCAGAGTCGATTAATCGGCCATGGCGTCCAGGACGTCTTATATCTCTCATCTAACATCTCACGTCTGAATGGCACCTTGTTCAGCCAGTCGACGCTGTAGGTTGCGGTCTTGGGAGCGCCTTTTCGAGACCGTATGCAGCAGGGATGCTGCATCCGAGCCCCCATGGAAGGGTTAACGGCGCGTCTCGAAAAGGCGCTCCCAAGACCGTAACCGGGGGTAATGCCCCGCTTAACTAAGCGCCACTCAACTAAGTGCCACTCATCTCACATTTCACATATCCACCGCCAATCGGAACATTGCCATATATGGCCATCTAAGAGTACTCTCGAATCTTAATCACAATAATAGCCACGGAGACAAAAATGAGAACACCCAACCCGACATTATGGCGCGCCCTGAAACCCTTTAGCCTGGCAGCGAGCGTCGCCCTACTGACTCTGCTCAGTACTTCCCTGCTGGCCTCGGAGGCTATCGAGAAAGGCCAACAGTATGTGATGGCCACTCATTCCTTTAACGTATTCATCGGGCCCACCCGCTCACGGAATCCCGGGGTGGAGCCCACACCGGGCCCCTTGGCAGCGCTGGCCGCGGAACGGGGAAAGGAAGGCCACGAAGCCCTGGCGGTGCAAATGATCGGCGGCTCCACTCCCATGCAGCACTGGCAACAGGGTGATGGGGATGATTCCAAGAATATCGCCAAAGTGGCCCTGCGCAAGGGCAGCGTCGATGTATTTACCATGTCTCCCAATGCCGTGATGCCGGAACCAGCCATTGACCTATTCGGCGACCTGATGATCGAAACCAATCCACAGGGCCGAATACTGGTGCAAAACTCCTGGGCCGCCTGGGACGGAAACGGCACTACCGTTCGAAGCGAGGACGGCACGCGGCCCGAGCGACCCACCTTTACCAACGAAGATCACAACAAAGCCGACCTGGCCACCATCGATGGCTGGCTTGAAAGCCTGAAAATGTCCGGCGGCTACATGGAACGTTTGCGTACGCAATTGGAAGGTATTAATGAACGCGCGGGTCGGCAAATGACCTACGTGGTCCCCTCCTCCGTGGCTGTCTACAATCTGCGTAAGGAAATCATTAAAGGTAATGTTCCGGGCATTGAAGTGCAATCCGACATCTTCCGCGATGGCCTGGGCCATGTTACCCAACCCGGCGTTAACCTGGTGACCTATGCCTGGTACGCCACCATGTACCGGGAAAGTCCCATCGGCCTGACGGCATTAATTGATCCCGAAGACCCCACCTCGGCCGCCCGCGAGCGTTTGCTGCAAAAACTGGCCTGGAACGCGGTTGTTGCCGAGCCCATGAGTGGGGTGAAAGGCGAACCGGTGGATTTGCGCGAAGGTTAAGTCGGCTTTCTGAACGAGCAATCGGAGCCCTTCATGGGCTCCGTTTTAACTCAGTATATTTTTTCGCGTTTCCCCTCGCTTCCGTCACCGGATATTTGCTGGTGTTCGTCTTCATCTTGCGATTCGCTTCGCCAATAATATCCATGTCCAATCGCGCCGCCAGCAAAATCAAGTACAATTGCACGTCCGCCACCTCGTCCGCCACTCGCGCCCGTTGCTCGGGGGTTAAATTTCTCGATTCCTTTTCAGTGAGCCACTGAAAGCATTCCGCCAATTCGCCCACTTCACCGCAAATCGCCATGCTTAGATTCTTGGGCGATTGAAACTGTTCCCAGTCCCGCTCCCGGGCAAATTCCAGCAATTGCTGGCGAAGATTGTCTAGCGAATCCATGGTTGTCTCCATGTGGGGTGTTGATCGACGCAGGCATCCAAACTGGATTATTCAGAGGCTCCCTGGAATTCACCAAAACTACCAACCTGATAATACACCAGCCCGAGTATTGGATGTCTGACCTCCAAACTGAATTGGAACCGACCATCGACAAGCGCCGCCTGGCGCACCAGGGTCGTTCCCGGAGTCAGAAGGTGAGGCAAAACAATTTTCCTGTTGGCAAGAGTAAAGAAAAACCGGGTACTTTTAAAGCACAGGGCACCCCCGTCTTCATAGACCGCCAAGTACATTCCAAAGCCGCTGCCAATGACTTCGATCAATCCCGCGTCCTCCTGAATGCATTTGGTGGAACGCACACGGTTGACCTTTTTACCAGGGAAAAAGTAGTAGCGATCCCAGGTCATGCCGTCCAATAGCGGGTCGGGGTAAACTTGGACGTCGACGGCTACGTTTTTACCAGAGTGCAACGCGAGAGGTGTGCCGATGAGTCGGCACACCTGTGCCAACAACCAACCGGCAACTGACATAAACACGACCTGCATGACGCCCCTGTAGATAACGGCTTGGCGACAACGATCGGCACCGAAGCGCTGGCGAATATCCGGATGCAACCGGGACCAGGCAGCCGCGCCCAGGAGGCTCTGATAGCTGCGATGAAAGACGACCTTAGGCGGGTTTTTGCTCATGTCAGCATGCTCCGTTGGACAATACCCCAGCGGTTTGCGATGGCGAAGAACTCGGGCAATGTGAACAGCCCCATGCAGGGCATGGCGCCGTGCACCATATCGTCCTTGGCGATGCGGTTGATAATTAGCTCCGCGGCTATGGTGGGCACGTTGGGACCCGTGCCCTCTTCCGCAACGAGCTGCCAGTCAAGGCGTTTTGGATTACCGCGCTTGTCCTTGCCGCGCAGCTGAACAAACATGCCCCCGTTTCCGCTGCCCCAGGCCAGGAACTTATCGCTCAGGCGCGAAAGCAAGTAGGCGTAACTTGCCAAATTGCGAATCAAGCCAAGTCGCACCAAACCGGACAAGAACCAAATACTCATGTGTAGCAAGGGCAGTTCCAGGCTGGCTTGAAAACGTACGGATTGCAGACTCGGGTAACGGACCGGTAGCAGGCTCAGATCGGGAATATTGCAGTTGGCCAGCCAGCGCTTGCCCAGGGGCGCGCCAAAATCATAACGTGCGAGTTGCTGCCAACCGTACGCAAGCTGCTCGCGGCCGTTTTCCAGTACCGGGAAAGGCTTGCCGGTATAGGACAAAATGGAGGCGACGGTCGCCACGCCCTTCTCGGATTGATTGCCGGGGGCAATGCCGTGATAAATGCTGGTGAGCTCGGAAAATTCACTGATGAATTCGTCTACCACCGCGCAACTCAGGCCCGGTACGGTGCTCGCGCCACTCACCAGCATGACTTTTTCCGCTTTTGCCGGTAAATCCAAGGCATCGCCGAAGCCAGTGACAAATGCGCGATCATCGGCCAAATCCACGTAATGACAACCCGCCTCGATACAGGCCCTGGCGATTCGGTAGTTGGCACCGGGACGGCGCTGGAACTGAAACGGACCCGAGGCATTTAC
This sequence comes from Cellvibrionaceae bacterium, assembly GCA_040880205.1. GTDB lineage: Bacteria > Pseudomonadota > Gammaproteobacteria > Pseudomonadales > Cellvibrionaceae > WACF01. The sequence goes on along the minus strand of JBBDIU010000109.1, from coordinate 11,962 downwards.
CACGATGTTGGGTGACAGGCGGTCAAATATCTCTCTAAGATCATCCCGTTCCACATCCAGAATAACGATTTCGATGTGCTTGCCGTATTTCTGTTTTGCATTCAGCTGCGCGGAACTGGCCTTCTCGCTCGAACGGCCACCAATGATAAGCTCATAGTCATAATGCGCGAGCAAGCTTTCCACCAATCGCCTGCCAAAATTGCCGTAGCCACCAATGATCAGGATTTTCACCTTTGTTTACGCCTCTTCCGGATCTTGCAAATCCAATTGCCCCCAATAGGACAAGACCATGCCAACAAACAGCATGTGAACGCGAACCATGAATCGGTATCTACCGTCGCACGCGTTTTCGTAGGCTAGTATCCTAGGGCAAACAAAACGGGGAATGGGAATACCCATGAAGCGGGTCTTGTAGAATTCGAAATGGAGAGCGCCGTCTTTCTCCACGGCTTTGAAGTACAACGATAGGCCGTTGAGCCGCTCCACCAAAAATTCTCCGCGTTTGGCGAAGCGGGATTCCATTTTCAAGCCGTCGAAGTCACGCTGCCAGACCATGAATTGCTCGGTGTGCTCGCAGTCGACGCTTAGAGGCACCTGCTCCCCTTGCCGAGGAAACTTGAACAGTTCACAAATTATCTTGGCAAACAGATTGCCTCGCTGCACGCAGCAAACCCCGGTGAGCCGCTTTCTGCCGGCGTGAAATTGCCTGAGCAGCGGCGAAAGCCGGGCGAATTCGCTTCCCATGTGGTCGACCAGTATATTTGTGGCTCGCATCACCATGGCCTCGTCGCTTCACTAGCGCGGAATGTTGATTAATGGTCTACCCAATATCTTCAATAATTGGCGGCGGGAAACAGCCATCAGCGGATATAACAGTTTTGCCAACCACTGATACCGGGCCACCAATCGCAGCAGGAATTTTGTCGGGCCTGTAAAAGCGACTTTGCGGGCAATAAGTTCAAGTGCGTCGGCACCGAAGTGCAATTCATTTTTGTAACTGACGATGATTCCCCGGTCGATGTCGAGCCCTTTTGTTTTGGCTTGACCGAGTAAGGCTGGGTTTTCGCGGCCGTTAAGGAGATGCAGCGTTGGCGTGCGAACCGCGGCGCAGGCAAAGCGATTACAAAGCGGGCATTCCTTGTCGTAAATAACAAAGAGATCGTGCTCTAGTCCTGCCTTGTGATTCATATTGCCTCCCGCATTTCAATCGTTGCGGTCATGCCAATTCATAACCGCCGAAACGTCCGCGTCGTCATTGAGTCTTCGCGCCGGATAGAAATCTGGCGGGAACATACTTGGCCACTGCGGCGCCCATTTTCATGAGGGTCGTCAGGGTGGATTTCGGCAAAACCTTTACCTGGTCGAACCAGTCGGTTAATGCGGTCATAAATTCAAGCATGGAGCTGATTTTGTGTTGCACCTGCTTCGGAGTTTCCATGTCCGCCTCCATTTCCAGGACACATTGGCGCAACAAGGTCAGAGTGGGTTCAATTTCGCGGCGTTTGCGCTCTTCCATGATGGTCATCAGGATGTCCCAGGTGTCGCCCTTGGCGGTAAAGTAGTCACGTCGATCACCCATGATCTGTTCCACCGATACCAGTCCCCAGCTTTGCAACTCCTTGATACTGGTGCTGACATTGGACCGGGCCACCGACAGTAGCTCGGCTATAGCTTCCGCGGTAAGCGGCTCGGGAGCCAGGTAAAGGAGCGCGTGAATCTGGGAGACGGTGCGATTGACGCCCCAGCGGGTGCCCATCTCGCCCCAGTGGAGGATGTATTTCTGCATGAGGGGGGTGATTTTCATGTTTCCAACTCAAGGTAAGCCTAGTTACAGTTATTTCTGTAATTACAGAAATAACTGTAATCTATAAATAGGCTCACGTCAATATGGCTGAGCTGAGCTCGCGGCGGGAGCAAAAACCTGCCTTCCCCGAATTGAGCGAATCACTCGTGACATTCCTATGACTCGCACTTCGGGCAGCTTCGCTGTGCAAATTGGTTTTCCTGCCGATTAGTCGAAATGCCATACGCAGTACCAAACCCCACGGCAACTTTAACGTCCTCCGTAATGTCTTTCTTGGGCTTGGCACTCAACGTGAAGACAGGAGTCCGGTGTTTGCTGATGTGACCCTCGACAGCAGGGATGCTGGCGAGGAGCCCCCAGGGAAGGGTTCACGGCGAGTCACAGCAGTGAATACCGGACTTCTGGCCCAGCACACAAATCCGATCCACAACTGTAAATCTTTGAATGCCCCCCCAGCAAAAGCTGGGGGTCTCCCGTATTTATTAGTCCGTTGAGCGGGGCGGACTTACGACTTTCAACAAAAACCGGTCCGTGTTTCCATTCATAATGGGATCGAAAATAGAACGGCGGCGGTTATCTTGCGGATTGCTGAGCAGATCACTTTCGGCTTCCACGACCAGGCCGGCGCGCTCAATCGCATCCAACACGTGTTGCTTTTCGATTCGGTGAAGGCGCCCATTGTCCCGCCCCGGATCGCCGTGGTGATCAATGATACCGATCACGCCTCCCGGCTTTAACGCCGTTTTCAAGACGAGTAACAGCTGGTGGGCGCGGCGCGGGTTGCGATTGTAATAATCGTGGAAGATCTTCGACAGCAATACAAAATCCAGGGAATTTGGCAGAAAATTGATGTCCGCAATAGGCTGGTCCATGCGCACAACGTTGGTCAGCTTGTGGGCCGTAATCTTGCTGGCGATGGCTTCTCCCGCCGTGACATCAGTGCGATCTTCTTGAAAGTCCAAAGCGCGCGGTGAGTTCTGGGCATACACGCTGCCCTCCTCACCCACGGCCGCGGACAAGATCACCGTGTAGTAGCCCCCCGCCGCATAGATATCCAGCACCTGCATACCGGCCTCGACTCCAAGGAATTCAAGCACTTCAATTGGGTTCTGCACAGGGTCTCTGATTTTATCAACCAGATCCCGCTGGGGACTTTTGAGTATCGCTTGCACGGCTTCCTTATCAAAGGCGTGGCTGGAAATGCTTGTGAGCGAGAGCACCACAAGTGTAGCAAGCCAGCGTTTCGCAACAGTATTCATTTTTGCAATGGAGTTCATTGCTTTCTCCCGCGGGTTTTTCGGGTTCATTATGGCGAAGACTATTTGGAAGATCCATTGTCGAAAATATACACGCGCACTTTACCGGCCGTCCCCGCCGTCTTAAACTGGCCGAACCAAAGGAGCTTGGCTTATGAACACCAGTATCTGGCTGGCCATTGCAGGGGTTGTGATCATTGTTGGCCTCGCGGGCTATGCCGGCTATCTCTGGTATGAAGTTTGGTACCGACAGCGGAAGCAGAACTCCGTGGAAACAAAGCGCAACGAGCGCTTGGCCGGCGACATACAGTTTTTGGCGCGAAGCCTGCTAAGCGCGGAGCTTCCCATGGTCGAAGGTTCAATCCGTATCAAGGTGCTGCTGGACAACTACAGCGGACCTCGTCGGACTGATCTGGACCTGCAAATCTTCGAAACCATCTACGAGTCAACCGCGCATATCCCAACTCATCAACATTGGACAGCACTGCCCAAGGCTGAACGCGATCTGCACATGGAACGCATGGAGATGCTGGAACGAGAGCACAAGCACGACGTGGCCCAGGCCGCGAAGCAACTTAGCAAGGGCTTGGGACCCTCTGAATAAAAGACAAACCTTATTTCTTCGGGTACAACAGCATTTGCGTACAACGAAACAGGGCGATGGTTTTTCCGGTATCCCTGTGTTTGACTTCCGCGTCCCACACCTGGGTGGTCCTGCCGCCGTGAAATAAAGTCGCGAGACAGGTAATCGTACCCTCGCGCGCCGTGCCCAGGTGATTGGATTTCAACTCGATGGTAGTGAAGCCCTGAGCGCCTTCCGGCAGATTGGCCACGCAGCCGTAACCACAGCAGGAATCCGCCAGGGTAACCACACTGCCGGCGTGCAGGTAGCCATTGGGTGCCATCAGGAATTTGGTCACCGGAAGCTCGGCGGCAAAACTTCCCTTTGCGACTTCCGTGACGACAATTCCGAGATGACCGGGAAGGAATTCGCTGCCGACTTTGTTAAAGTGTTCTGGTGTGAGCATGCTTACTCCTGGTATGTTGCCGCCCTTGGGCGAAATGCCTGCCTATTCGATCCACAAGAGCTTATAGTGAAACCCAAAGACAGACAGATTTCCCAGTTGCTGAATGATGTGGAATGCAGCTTGCGCGCCATGAACCTATGGAGCGAGGAGCGGCCCAGCCCGCAAGCGCTGGCAAGCGTACAGCCTTTTTGCGTCGATACCTTGAACTTCGAGCAATGGCTCCAGTTTGTCTTTATCGAGCGGATGCAGTTTATGATAGACGAAGGATTACCGCTACCAACCCAGTGTGGTCTCGCGCCCATGGCCGAGGAAAATTTTCGCGGTTGCGCCGTCGACCCCACAACATTAATCGATTGCTTAAAGCAGCTCGATCAAGTTCTTTCGTCGTAATCCCCGCTGGTTGCTACAGAGGACAATACGGACGGCGACAACCTCGCAGAAAATGTAAGTAACAGCCCAGGAATCATCACGTCGACCTGTAATCGGCAAGACAATCACTCCAAACTCATACAATTCGCATAGTAAGTAACCGTTGCCGGCCAGTCGGAAAAAATGCCCGTTACATTTACCTCCCTTGCCAGCACATCCATCACCCGCATGACATCACCTTCCCTGTTTATCACACCACCGTTGCCAGTGGCCTGGTTGGGCTTGTCGCCATTGAGCGTCTGGTAGTACCAACCGCCCCCCTCGCGCAGTGAACCGGAACGTTCCAATGTCCACGCGATGATATCCAGGCCGGCGGCTTGAGCCGCTTTGGCGTAAGTTGAAGGGACGATCTGGCCACCCTCCGCTTCCAACAGCATCCAAATGGGAGGGGCAATAATGTTGACGCCGCTGGCGACCAACTGCTCCATGTTGGGATTCCAGGTATCCGGGTCGCGGTGGTTGAATCGCGAATCGCTGTCTCGATCATCCAGGTAAACAGCCTGCCGGCCAAAGTCCGGCTCGTGTTCGATCCAGTAAAGAACATCGTCCAGATTAAAAGACTGCGGCCAAACCCGGGATGGCGCCACGCCCGCTTCCTTGTAGTGGTCAATCATCTTCCGGGCATAGTCCGTCTGGCCCATTCCCTTGAAGGGCATTGCCACCTCGGGCGATTTGAGCTCGGGCGTCATTTTGACATTGAGTTGCTGAAACAAGGCAATACTTTCCCGGTGAGTCAACAGGGTGCCGGTATTGCCACCGGCATTGAGCTGCAGGTAATCCGCTACCGTCACGGCGTTTGGGTTGAAGCCATCCTGTTTGCCTTGGAGTGTTTTGAATTCAGCCACGGTGATATCACTGGTGCAACAGGTGGCCGTAGCCGGACTGACGACTTCCCCCGCCGTGTTTAACACCGCCGGTTGAAAGGGTTGCCGGCAGGATCGTGCCATTTCGGTGGCGAGAATATTGGTGGTGGTGTGCAAATCGCACTGGGAATGACGGCACACCAATGCCTTGTCGCTGGTGAATGTCACGTCGCATTCCACAATACCCGCCCCCATCCGGGCCGCCGCCCGGTAGGACTCCTCGGTGTGTTCGGGATACCCAAGTGGCACGCCGCGATGACCGATGGAGAAGTCACTGGTTTGAAAAGGGCCGGATGCGCAACTTTCCAGGGTATGTTTCAAGGGCGTATTGTCCATATCCTTGACCAGCAAGTACGGGCGCAGCCCAAGCTGCACGGTGTCCGCGGCGGCGGCTGATGCAAGCAAGGCCATGGCAATTGAATACAAGAGCGGGCGGGGCATGAAGCCTCCTTGTCGAGGTTGATTTGGATCCACATGGGAACGAGGCGGTACGATGCGCGAGGAAAACGAAAAATAGTGGTCCGCGTTGATGCAGGGCAATTGCCGAACCAGGATTCCTTGGGTAACCTCCGAGTTGCCCCGCCGATGGGTCCACGCGATTAAAGCGATTTAGGAGTCTTATGGCTACATTAACATTTCACGGGGCGGCCCAGGAAGTCACTGGCTCCTGCTATTTGCTGGAATCTCCGGCGCTGGGACGCATCATCCTGGAATGCGGCATGCACCAGGGGCGGGACGGGGTGGACCGCCTGCGCGATGAGCGCTTTCCCTTTAACCCAAGTAGTATCGATGCGGTGGTCCTGTCCCACGCCCACCTGGACCACTCCGGATTGCTGCCCAAGTTGGTTCACGACGGTTTCGAGGGGCCCATTTACTGCACCGAAGCCACCGCCGAACTACTGGAAATCATGTTGCGCGATGCGGCCAACATTTATCAGCGGGACCTGGAAAGGGATAACCTTCAGCGCAAGCGCCGCGGCCAAAAGCCCTTAAAGCCCGAATACACCGAAAAAGATGTACTGCGGGTTTTCGAACTCTGCCGGGGTCAGGAGTACGACGAAAAAATCTCGCTGGGTGCGCAGGCCACACTGACGTTCCATGATGCCGGTCATATTTTGGGTTCCGCCATTGTGGCAATTTCATTGACCGAAAAGCAGCAAACCAAGCGGCTGGTATTCTCCGGGGATTTGGGCAACAAACACGCTGTACTTATGAACGACCCGGCCACGCCTACCGGTGCGGATATCGTGTTGATGGAAGGCACCTACGGCGATCGCAATCACCGCTCCATTGAACAAACCGTGGACCAGTTCAGGGACGTTTTGAGTACAGCCTGGGGCAAAGGTGGCAATGTCCTGATTCCAGCCTTCGCCGTTGGCCGGACCCAAGAGTTGTTGTTCTATCTCGGCCGGCTGTATCGGGAGGGGGCCTTGGATAAGTGGCAGATCGTGCTGGACAGCCCCATGGCCATTGAAGTTACCCGTCTGTACGACCGCTGGCTGCATACCATGGACTGCCACGGCATCAAGCCACTGTGCGATGGCGATCAATCCCTGCTGCGGGATTTTATTCCCACGCTAAGACTTGCCATTACACCGCAGGACTCCATCGCACTTAACAGCATCAAGCGCGGCGCATTGATTATTGCGGGCAGCGGTATGTGCACCGGCGGACGTATTCGCCATCATTTTAAGCAACGCATCTGGGACCGGCGCAACACCGTGGTGTTTGTCGGCTTTCAGGCCCGCGGGACCTTGGGTCGTCTACTGGTGGATGGAGCCAAGCACATTGAAATGTTTGGTGAGGAGTTTGCAGTCAAGGCCGACATCGAAACCCTCGGAGGCTTTTCTGCCCACGCCGGACAAACCGAGCTGATCGAATGGCTTGGAAACTTCACCGACAAGCCGCGCGTTATGCTGATTCACGGCGAACCCCGGGCACTGGACGCACTCTCGCAAAAACTGTGGGAAGAAAAAAGCATTGCCGCGGAGATTCCCACACTGGGACAAGGTATTGTTTTCTAAGATGTCCGAGCTGTGGCGCCTGCGGTGATTTTTAACCTTCTCGGTTCATTGGGACTGTTCCTGCTCGGCATGTGGCTGATGACCGAGGGTCTCAAGCTGGCCGGTGGGCGGGCTTTGGGCACGTTGTTGGGAAGCTGGACGTCGAGCCGCTATCGCGGTCTGGCTTCGGGTATATTGATTACCGCCATGGTGCAGTCTTCCAGTGCGGTCACCGTCGCCACCATCGGCTTTGTCAATGCCGGCTTGATGAACTTTCAGCGGGCGCTGTGGGTTGTGTTTGGCAGCAATGTGGGTACGACGGCGACCGCCTGGATCGTTACCTTCTTCGGTTTCAGCGTTTCACTCAACGACTTTACTTTTCCCCTGGTGGGGATCGGTGCGGCCTTGCGCATCTTTTCTCCCTACGCACGAGGCAAGGCGCTGGGCATGGCATTGGCTGGCTTTGGCCTGCTGTTCATGGGCATTGACGGGTTGAAGGAAGGATTTGCCGGGCACGCGCAGCAAATCGACGCCGAATTATTACTTACCGCCAGCAGCTTTCCGATTCTGTGGGCACTGGCAATCGGCTTTATTCTGACGTTGTTAACCCAGTCTTCCAGCGCCGCCACCGCGATCATTTTAACCGCGGTAGGCAGTGGCGTGGCCGGAATAGAAGCCGCCGCCGCGGTGATTGGGTCCAGTATCGGCACCACTTCGACGGCATTGATCGCCAGTATCGGTGCCACTCCCAATGCCAAGCGGCTGGCCTGGGCCCACGTGATTTTCAATGGGCTTACCGGTGCGGCGGCCCTGCTTGTTCTGCCCCTGTTCTGGGCGCTGTTTAACGCCTACGCGGATTTGTCGCGGATGGCCGCCAGCGCCATCGTCTGGCTCGCTGTTTTTCACACCTTCTACAAAGTACTGGGCGTTCTATTAATGTGGCCCCTGGAACCGCACCTTAGCCGGTGGCTGCTGTCGCGCTATCAAGAGCCGCGCACAACACTTGGCGCCGAAACCCATTTGGATGCGAACGTGGCAACCATACCCGATCTGGCCCTGCGCGCCGTCGCGCTGGAACTGGAAGCATTAATGGAAAGTACCGGACAACTCAGCATGCAACTTGGAGGGAAGCCGGATGGTCCGTACTACAAACGCGAAATACACCGCGAGCTTTCAACATTGAAAGCGCGTGTTGGTCGCGTCAACCACTTTATCGCGCTAAGTCTGAAGTCTACTATGACGCGGGAACAAGGAGAACTGCTGAGCGTCGGCCTGTCAGTCAGCCACCATCTCAATTACGCCTATACTACCTTCCTCGAGGTGTTGGAGCGCTACGACGCCATAGCGCAATCACCTGTTGCGGAATCCGAATCGCTGCGGCGGTGGTTCACGGCTATCAATGAGTTCAATCACGGCATTCATCACGACGAGGCGCCTGTCCAACGTGAACGCCTCGCCGAACTGACTGAATTTTATCGCGCCGTGAAAACCCAGTTGCTGACCGCACCGGTACACGAAAAGATGGATGTGGACGCCGTGGATACCGCTTTGCAAATGGCTAGCCAGGGACGTCGTTTTATCGAACAGGTACTTCAAGCTAAAGAGGCCTACCAAGCACTCGCCGATGCGGTATTCAGAAAAGTATCGGCCAATGAGAACGGCAACGACAATGACGATGCGACCGCGCAACATCCGATAAAAGATGACAGAGAGTATGCCGCGAATGAGTAAGATTCAACACGATATGGTAGTGAATACACCACACGCCCAGGAAGCGCGCATCGTACTCGAGGCACTGCACACATCGGAAGAAGGCCTGGGTCAAAGTGCGGTGCACGAGCGTATGGAAAAATACGGTCCCAATGAATTGCCCGCAGCCGCACCAACTCCCGCCTGGAAACGCTTTCTGCTGCAATTTCACAACGTGCTGATTTACGTTCTCTTGGTCGCCGCCGCTATCAGTCTGCTACTGGACCACTATGTGGATAGTGGCGTTATTCTCGCGGTGGTTATAGTCAATGCTCTGGTCGGTTTTATCCAGGAAGGAAAGGCGGAGGCGGCACTGCGGGCAATTCTGTCCATGACCAAAACCCAATGTACCGTGGTCCGGGACGGCGAACCCACAAGTGTTGACAGTGCGCAGTTAGTACCCGGTGACATTGTCGTGATCCAGTCCGGTGACCGCGTGCCGGCGGATTTGCGCCTTTTTTACTGCAAAAATCTGCGCTGTGACGAATCGGCCTTGACCGGCGAATCCCAGGCCGTGGAAAAGCAGAGCAATTGCGTTGCGGCGGAAAGTGCCCTCGCGGAACGGACCAACATGGCTTACATGGGCACGCTGGTAACCACCGGTACCGCGCGCGGGGTGGTCTGCGAAACTGGTACATCGACGGAAATCGGTACCATCAGCGATCTGGTACAGCAGACCGCATTGCCGGAAACGCCCTTGCAAAAGCAGTTAAAGCGCTTCGCTCAACAACTGAGCATCGCCATTCTGGTGCTGTCCGCGGTCTCGATCATCTTTGGCGTTACCGTTCGCGATTACAGCTTTGCGGAAATGTTTCAAGCCGCCATCGGCATTGCCGTTGCCGCCATTCCCGAAGGGCTGCCGGCGATTGTCACCATCGCCCTGGCCATTGGCGTACAACGCATGGCGCGCAACAAAGCACTGGTTCGGCGCCTCCCCAGCGTTGAAGTGCTGGGTTCGGTGGACGTGATCTGTTCCGATAAAACCGGCACGCTCACAACCAATACCATGACGGCCCGGGAAGTCATTCACGCGGCTCGCCATTATCAAGTCAGCGGTGACGGGTACAGTCCAGAGGGTAGGATTGAGGCTTGTGATGCTTCCTCCACTCAATCGCCGGATGACGAACTGCTGGGTCGGGCATGCCTGGTGGCCATGCTGTGCAACGACGCCAGCATCCGCAAGGTCGATGGCGAATGGCAGCTAAGCGGCGACCCCACCGAAGGTGCGCTGCTCGCACTTGCGGGCAAACGCGGCTTTTCCCGACAAGGCGGTCGACAGGACTGGCCGCGAATCGACGAGCTACCCTTCGAAACCGAGCGCCGCTACATGGCAACCTTGCACGGCGGAACCGATGGGAAAAACCTGTTGGCGATGAAAGGTGCCCCGGAACGGATAATCCCATTGAGCAGACTTCAACTGGGGACCGATGGCCCGGAAGACATAGATCGCGACTACTGGCACCAAGCTCTGGACACACTGGCGCAGCGGGGCATGCGAGTGATGGCACTGGCACAGAAACACGCGCCGGATATCAGCCAACTGGACCAGGACTTTGCCGAACAGGATTTAACCCTGATCGCCCTGGTGGGAATCAGCGATCCGCCCCGACCGGAAGCGATTGAAAGCATTCGCCAGTGCCATGCGGCGGGCATTCGGGTGAAGATGATTACCGGCGACAATCCGACCACCGCGGCGGCCATCGGCCGTGAACTGGGTTTAAATGCCAGCCGTGTACTAACCGGTAGCGAATTGGACAAGCTCGGCCCCGACGAACTGATGCAAGCGGTGGAGCAGACCGACATTTTCGCCCGCGCCAGCCCGTCCAACAAACTGCAGTTGATGGACGCGCTGCAACGCGGCGGGCACGTTGGCGCCATGACCGGTGATGGCGTCAACGATGCCCCCGCCCTTCGCAAAGCCGACATCGGCGTGGCCATGGGCCGGCAGGGAACCGACGCCGCCAAGGAAGCGTCCGACATCGTACTGACCGACGACAACTTCAGCACCATTGCGAAGGCCGTGGAAGAAGGCCGCACGGTTTACGACAACATTGTTAAATCGATTTTATTTATCCTGCCCACCAACCTGGCTGAAGCGGCAATTATTATTGTTGCCATCATCGGCGGCGGCTTGTTACCCATTACCCCCGTGCAGATTCTGTGGATCAACATGGTGACCGCGGTAACACTTGCCCTGGCACTGGTCTTTGAGCCGCCCGAACCGAATATCATGAGTCGACCGCCACGTCCCCAGGGACAGGGTTTTATAACCCCCAGCCTGCTGACGCGAATTGTATTGGTGGGCTTCACCGCCGCCGCCATCGTGTTTTGGTTGTTTTCCCACTACAACGGCAGCGGTGACAAAAGCGTCGAATTCTCCCGGACCATCGCGGTGAACAGCCTGGTGATGGTGGAAGCGGTATATCTGATCAACTGCCGCATTCTAAGCGGTAGCGTGTTTAGCCCAAACATTCTGCGCGGCGCCTGGCCTTCAATTTTTGCGATTGTCAGCGTTATCGTGCTGCAACTGGGCTTTACCTACCTTCCCGTTTCCCAACGCATTTTTGGCTTGGCCCCCATTGCTGTCGAAGACTGGCTCCTTATCCTCATTGTGGCGCTGCCGATCCTCCTTATCGTGGAGCTGGAAAAGCTGATTTGGCGCGGCTTCGCATCCCGTCGGCGGCATACGACCAACCGTGAACCTTGTCGCTGAGCGATGGGTCTAACCCGAATATTTCACCAAAACGCTCGGAATACAACTGCAATGCAGGACTGCCGGGCTTTCCAGCATTTTGCGGTGGGTGACGATTTGTCACCGTCCTCGCTTGCC
>JBBDIU010000108.1:8080-18060 GCA_040880205.1 Cellvibrionaceae bacterium | reverse complement strand
TATAGGGATGTATTCATGCGTTTTCAAAATACTAACCCCAACGCCAAACGGATCGAAGGCAACGAACTACAAGCGGGGTGGTTTGGCCGTGTCTTGTAGTTGGAAATATGTAGTGGAACCAATCCAGAAATCGTTTTGGATTGCGAGGAGGTAAGATGACAGTTGCGACTTTTGACCCCACCGCGCCGCCGGTATCGATTACCGATGCGGCCTTGCGCCATTTTGAAAAAAAATTGGCGGCGGATGGGATTTATAAACTGTTGCGCTTAAGTACGGCGCCCAGCGGTTGTTCGGGTTATTCCTATGTGCTGGACATGGTGGATGCCCCTCGGGACGGTGACGAGATGATTGATGCCGGTGAGAACGTCAAGTTGGCCATTGATCCCGAGGCCGTCAATGTGTTGCGCGGTACTGAAATCGATCTGGTGGTCGAGGGAGTCAATCGCGTGGTGAAATTCAAGAATCCCAACGTGGTTGCCGAATGCGGCTGCGGTGAAAGTTTTAGCGTCGGTTAGAGTCCCTTCAGCATTTCAGGATGGAAACAGATTAAGCCTGGTAAGATCGTATGCAGCAGAACATGGTGGTCACTCAAAGGGAATGTCCGGCGCGGCGGGTGCCGTCCGGCGAAGCCGTGGTTATCCCGGCTGGCCAGTTCCTTAACGTGAATCAGAGTCTCGGTGGCAATTACACGGTTACCTGGCAAGGCAACATGCTGCGCATCGACGGGACCGATGCCGATGCAATTGGATACGAACCGGACAAGCTCGAGTTCGCCGACACCGGCGACGGAAAGATTAATGAGGAGCAGGTTTGGCAAGCCTTGGATACAGTCTACGATCCCGAAATTCCGATCAGCATTGTATCCCTCGGCCTGGTCTATGCAGTGAGCATCGACCAGGATAGGCGCCGGGTGGATGTGGAGATGACCTTGACCGCACCCGGTTGCGGCATGGGACCGGTGTTGGTTGGCGATGTGGAATATCGCGTGGGCAAGGTGCCCAACGTGGAACACGTTCACGTGGAGCTGGTGTTCGATCCACCCTGGAGCCGCGAGATGATGAGCGACGAAGCTCAACTCGAAGCGGGATTGTTTTTTTAGGCGCGTTTTTAGTGATGACTTTACCGAGTACCGAGCAAATTGTGGAGGATCTGTCCTTTTTCGACGATTGGGAAGATCGCTACAAGTACATTATCGACTTGGGTAGGGCGCTGCCCCCCATGGATGACTCCCTGTATACGCCCGAGCGCATGGTAAAGGGTTGTCAAAGTAATGTATGGATCGAGGTCAAGGAAGAGGGTGGCCAGTTGCATTTCGTTGTGGACAGCGACGCGCACATTGTCCGTGGTCTGCTGGCGGTAATTATGGCCGCCTACCAGGATCGTCGGCCCCAGGAAATCCTGGATTTTGACGTGGAAAGCTATTTTCGTCAGCTGGATTTGGAGCGCCATCTCAGCCCGACGCGGGGCAATGGCCTGCGCGCCATGGTGGCCAAGGTCCATTCCATCGCCCGAGCGGCTCGTGCCGCTTAAGCGTTCGCAAGGTCTTGTTTATTCGAGGTTTTTGGCCATCGGGGCGCTGAGAGCCCAAGTTGCCGATGACGGGCCAAGTCTATAGAATCGGCGGGTTTTATCCGGTGGCAGGCAGGGATGGGAAAACCCGCTGCCCGGCAACCGAAATATTTCTTTAATATCAGTCAGTTAGCCTGTTTGGCGCAAACGGCTGAAAATCCCCCAGGAAAACGCGGAGTATCTCAATGGCGAATGAACGCACTCTTTCCATTATTAAACCCGATGCGGTAGCCAAAAATGTTATCGGCAAAATCTATTCTCGTTTCGAGGATGCCGGCTTGACGATTGTGGCAGCCAAGATGCTGCAACTGAGCCGTGAACAGGCGGAAGGCTTCTACGCGGAGCACAGGGAGCGACCCTTTTTCCAGGATCTGGTGGCGTTTATGACCTCCGGCCCCGTGGTTGTGCAAGTACTGGAAGGCGACAACGCCATCGCCATGAACCGCGACCTGATGGGTGCCACCAACCCGGAGGAAGCCGCGCCAGGCACTATTCGAGCGGACTTTGCCTCCTCCATTGATGCCAATGCGGTGCACGGTTCGGACAGTGGGGCCTCCGCCGAGCGCGAGATCGCCTACTTTTTTCCAGCGAACGAGATCTGTCCGCGCTAAGATGAAGGCAGCCTTGCAATACCATGAGTGAGCTACGCGACATGCCGCTAACAGTCCCGCCCGCCGCCTCCGAGCGACCCAACCTGCTGGGCATGTCGCAGCGCCAGTTGGAAGCGTTTTTTGCCAGTATCGGCGAACAGCGCTTTCGTGCCGCCCAGGTCCTGAAATGGATTCACCAGGCGGGGGTCATCGACCTGAATGCCATGAGCAACATCAGCAAGGGTTTGCGGGAAAAGCTGGCCAATCTCACCGAGATCACCCTGCCCGAAGTCCAAAAAGAGTGGGATTCCGCCGATGGCAGCCGCAAGTTCCTGTTGCGGGTGGCGGGTGGCAGCGCCGTGGAAAGCGTTTTCATACCCGAGGGCGAGCGCGGTACCCTTTGTGTTTCGTCTCAGGTTGGGTGCTCCCTGGACTGCAGTTTTTGCGCCACCGGCAAGCAGGGCTTTCAGCGGGATCTCAGTGCGGCGGAAATCATCGCGCAGGTGTGGCTGGCCGCCCGTTCCCTCGGCCAGTTCGAGGACGAGCGCAAACGCCGGGTGACCAATGTGGTATTGATGGGCATGGGCGAGCCCTTGTTGAACTTTGACAATGTGGTCGCGGCCATGAACATTATGATGGACGACAATGCCTACGGCATTTCCAAACGGCGCGTTACCCTGAGTACCTCCGGCGTGGTCCCCGCCCTGGATCGTCTGGGTGAATACACCGACGCCTGCCTGGCAATCTCCTTGCACGCTCCCAACGATGAGCTGCGCAACCAGCTGGTGCCCATCAATAAAAAATATCCCATAGCCCAACTATTGGCATCGGCGAAACGCTACATTGACGGCGTACCCGACAAACGTCGCAAGATTACCGTGGAATATACCCTTATCGACGGTGTCAATGACCGCCCGGAACACGCCCGCGAGTTGGCGGTGTTGCTCAAGGATCTCCCGGTCAAAATTAATTTGATTCCCTTTAATCCTTTTTCCCTGTCGGATTACAAACGGGTAAAACCGCAGGCCTTAAAAACGTTTCAGGATATTCTGATCAAGCGGGGCTACACCGCCACCGTTCGCACCACGCGCGGCGACGATATCGCCGCGGCCTGTGGCCAGCTGGCGGGCGAGGTAAACGACAAAACCCGACGCAGTCAGCGCTACCTCCAGGCCCAGGCGGAGAAACAATTGGCCGCCAACGACGTCAATACAGGCGACATTGACGATAACAACAGCCCAATGCGAATACTTGCCCGCTCTTCCTTGTAAACGACGGCGATCAGGAGCCGAAGATGCTAAATCCCATCATTAGAAAAATTGGCGTTATGCTGGCGGTCGGCAGTATGACGGCCTGTGTTACAACGCTTGAAGGCTCGGCTTCCAGCACTGACTTGGAAAGCGCCCAGGAAACCTATGTGCAACTGGGGCTGGGTTATCTCCGATCCGGTGACCGCGACTCGGCCCGTGTGAATTTCAACAAGGCTTTGGATATTAACAAGCGCTCACCCGGTGCTCACAACGGCTTGGCCTTGCTCTATCAATTGGAAGCCATGAACGAGAAAGCCGAGGAACACTTTAAAAAAGCGATTCGAGCGGATCGGGATTTTTCCCGAGCACGCAACAATTATGGCTCGTTCCTGTATGAACAAGGCCGCTACGAGGAAGCCTATGAGCAATTTGATCGGGCCAGCAGCAACTTGGAATACAACCGCCGCTCCAGCGCCCTGGTCAACTTGGGTCGTACGGCCCTAAAACTAGAGCGTATGGAACGCGCGGAAGCCACCTTCAAGCATGCCCTTTCCCTGGACGCCGGGCAGACAACCGCCATGGCGGAATTGGCCGATATTTATTTCAACCGGGAAAACTATGCCGAGGCGAAAAAATACATCGATATGTATGGCAATTACACGCGGCATTCAGCCAGAACATTGTGGCTTGGCATTCGCCTGGAAAGAATCTTCGGCAATCGCGACAAAGAAGCGAGCTATGCCCTAGCCTTAAGGAATTTGCACCCCTATTCGCGGGAGTATTTGGAATACAAGGAATCCCTCCCCAACTAATTCGACTAGCAGTGTGATGACGTGTCAGACAATTTATCCAGTTCCGACAGCACGATAAACCCCGTTGAAATGCCCGGGGCTATATTAAAAGCCGCGCGGCAAAAAACCGGTTTGTCCACGGGCGACATCGCCAAGGAACTGAATCTTTCGGTTGCCAAGCTGGAAGCCCTGGAGACCGATCAGTATGACAAGCTGCCATCGGCGGTTTTTGTCCAGGGTTATCTGCGCCGTTATGGCAAGCTGCTTAATCTCGATGGCGACAGGCTGGTGGCTCAGTACAACGCGTATCGCACCCGGATGCGCCAAACGGAGCAGGAAACCGATTCGCAACAGGAATCGTCAGAGGCCGTGGCGCCGCCCAGGTGGGTACTACCGCTCGGTATTTTTCTGCTGGCCATAATCGTATTGGCTTTTGTTTTTATCGGCAATCGCGGCTCGGACGGAGAGAGTGCTGAACGTTCCGTACCAAGCAGCAGAGCGGAAGGTTCGGCCGACAATAGCATTGTTGACGAAGTCGATCAGAACGTCAGCGAAGAAATGGATCCGCATGATACGGTCGAGGCGGGAGTTGATGCTGTGATCGCCGAGCCTGATAATGCGGACAATTCGGTCGAGACTCGGCCAGGGATAGCGACACCGCAAAGCGCGCCGCAAAATTTGCCCCGGCAGGCGCAAACCGATACGCCACCGGCTGCCGACGCATCGCCGGCTCAAAGTCTCGCGATCGATCCGGGGCCGCAATCGTCGGAGCGCGGTGTGCTGACGTTTTTCTTTACGGAAGATTGTTGGGTGGAAGTTACCAATGGGGCGGGCACCATTATTCATGCCGCGTTGGAAAACGCCGGGGAATCGTTGACCGTGGAAAGCGAGGGGCCGTTCTCCATCATGCTGGGAAACGCGCGTGGCGTCAGCCTGAGTTACAACGGCGAGACGGTACCGGTGAATCCGCGGCCAGGTAGTCGAACCTTTCGCTTGGAAGTGGGGATGACAGGGAACAGGGAACAGGTAACAGGTAACAGGTAACAGGTAACAGGTAACAGGGAACAAGAAAAGACCGCACTCGGCGGTGGAAAGAGTCAGGCGACTATTATGTACAATCACAACCCCATTCAGCGGCGGCGGTCCCGGCAGATCATGGTGGGTAATGTGGCTGTGGGTGGTGATGCACCGATTAGTGTGCAGAGCATGACCAATACCGAAACCACGGATGTGGCGGCAACGGTTGCGCAAATTAAACGTATTCAGGACGCCGGTGCGGATATTGTGCGCGTATCGGTACCCAGTATGGACGCCGCCGAAGCCTTTGGCGAAATTAAAAAGCAAACAACTGCGCCGCTGGTGGCGGATATTCACTTTGATTACAAAATTGCCTTGCGGGTGGCGGACCTGGGGGTGGATTGCCTGCGAATTAATCCGGGTAACATCGGCAAGGAAGAACGCATTCGGGCGGTCATCGATAAAGCGCGGGACAACAACATTCCGCTGCGCATCGGCGTTAATGCCGGATCGCTGGAGCGGGAACTGCAACGCAAATATGGAGAACCCACTCCGGAAGCACTGGTGGAATCCGCCATGCGTCACGTGGATATTCTCGACAAATTGGATTTTCAGGACTTCAAGGTGAGTGTGAAAGCGTCGGACATATTCATGGCCGTGGCCGCTTACCGGCAACTGGCGGGGCAAATCGAACAGCCCTTGCACCTGGGGATTACCGAAGCCGGCGGATTGCGGTCGGGTACCGTCAAATCGGCCATCGGCTTGGGCGCGCTGCTGTTGGATGGCATCGGTGATACAGTACGGGTTTCCCTGGCCGCCGATCCGGTGGAGGAAGTCAAAGTCGCTTGGGACATGCTGAAAAGTTTGAAGCTGCGCAGTAAAGGAATTAATTTTATCGCCTGTCCCAGTTGTTCCAGGCAAAATTTTGATGTGATCAAGACCATGAACGAATTGGAAAATCGCCTTGACGATATCACGACACCCATGGACGTGGCGGTAATTGGCTGCATTGTCAATGGTCCCGGCGAGGCCAAGGTGGCGGATATCGGTCTGACGGGCGGTACGCCAAACAGCATGATTTTTGTCGATGGTCACACCAAGAAACGCATCGCCAGCACTGACGTGGTCGATCAGTTTGAAGCCGCTATTCGCGACAAAGCGCGGCAAAAGCAACGAGAAATCGATCAACTGATCGCCAAGGATGGATGATGGGAAGTGGGGAGTGGGAAGTCGGAAGTCGTTAGTCGAAAAGATAAAGAAAGTGAGACAACAAATTGAGTAAGATTCAATCCTTGCGGGGGATGAACGATTGTTTGCCGACGGAAACGCCGGCGTGGCAGTACGTGGAATCCACTGCTGCAACGCTTTTCCAGCGCTATGGCTACCGCGAGATCCGGTTTCCCTTGGTGGAAAGCACAGAGCTGTTCAGGCGCTCCATCGGTGAAGTAACCGACATCGTCGAGAAGGAAATGTACACCTTCACCGATCAGAGTGAGGAGAAAAAAAGCATTACCCTGCGTCCCGAGGGTACCGCCAGTTGCGTTCGTGCTTGCGAGCAAAACGGTTTGCTGTATAACCAGATACAAAAATTGTGGTACGGCGGGCCAATGTTTCGCTACGAAAAGCCACAGAAAGGTCGCTTGCGGCAGTTTCACCAGATGGGCGCGGAAACATTTGGCATGCCCGGCCCGGATATCGATGCGGAATTGATTGCATTGACGGCGCGACTTTGGCGCGAATTGGGCATCGACGAAATCGTCACGCTGCAAATTAATTCGTTGGGAACGCCGGAATCCCGGGCCGGGTATCGCAAGGTATTGGTTGCATTTTTGGAATCGGTGTTCGATGATCTTGACGCCGACAGTCAGCGACGAGTCGCCAGCAATCCCATGCGGGTATTGGATAGTAAAGTTCCCGCGACCCAGGCCCTGCTGAGTGAGGCGCCGAACATTCTCGATTATCTCGACGAGGAATCGGCCCGGCACTTCGACGGCCTAAAGCAGCTGTTGGATGCCTTGGGTATCCGCTACCAGGTCAACCCGCGGCTGGTTCGCGGCCTGGATTACTATAGCCGCACGGTGTTCGAATGGGTGACCACGGAACTGGGTGCGCAGGGTACCGTTTGCGCCGGTGGCCGTTACGATGGTCTGGTGGAACAATTGGGTGGCAAACCAACGCCAGCAGTTGGCTTTGCCATGGGTCTGGAGCGGCTGGTGTTGCTGGTTGAAGAGCGCAAGCGAGTACCGGCGAATAAGCTTCAGCAGGTGGATGTTTACATCGTTGCCGATCAGCTGGCATTGGCTCGCGCTCTCGAAGTGGCGGAACAGTTGCGTGATCGCTTGCCCGCCCTGCGTGTGCAAACCCACTGCGGGGGAGGTTCCTTTAAAAGCCAGATGAAAAAGGCCGATAAAAGTGGCGCCCGGGTGGCCTGCCTATTGGGCAAGGACGAACTGCAGTCGTCAACTATTACCCTCAAGCACTTGCGCGAGGAAGGCGGGCAACAGAGCCTCGGCCTGGATCAGCTCATTCAAGTACTTGGTAACGATCAATAAGATAACAGACAGATTGAGAACAGGAGTAAGCGAACAGTGGCTCAACATTTAACTGAAGAAGAACAACTGGAAAAGCTCAAGCAGTGGTGGGCGGAAAACGGTCGCTTTTTAGTCATTGGCGTCTTGTTGGCGGTGGTAGGCTATTTTGGATGGCAGACATGGCAGTCGCAACAGCAACAGGCGCGGGAAGAAGCCTCGCTGCTGTACGATGACCTCATGTCGTCGGTCGAGCGGACTCCGGGCGAGGCATTGACCGAGGAGCAGCGCCTGAAGGCTGATAGCATTACCCAAGAGCTCAAATCCGACTACGGCAAGCTCCTGTATGCCAGCAATGCTGCTTTGCTGATGGCGAAGCTGGCGGTGGAAGAGGATGATCTAGAGCAGGCCGAACAGCATCTGCGTTGGGTGTTGGGGCGAAACCACAGCGAGGCCATAAGTTTGCTGGCCCGATTGCGACTCGGCCAGGTTCTATATGGGCAAGGCCAGTACGAACGAGCGCTTGCTGCCCTGGCGGACGCCGAGCCGGGCAGCTACACATCTGCCTATGCCGAACTGCGTGGGGATATCCTGGTGGCAAAGGAACAACCCGCGCAGGCGAAAGCGGCGTATCAAGTCGCCTTGGATGAATTGCTGCCGGCCGAGAGCAATCGCGCCAACATCATTCAAATGAAACTCGACGATATCCAGGCGAATGCCACCGAGGCACAGGCCGCGGAGGTTGATAACTAATGCAGTTACTGTTTTCCGCCGCATCACGTATCGGTCTGTTGGCAGGCCTTTTGTTTCTGGCTGCCTGCGGCTCCACCCCCGAACTTGAACCCATGGAGTTGCAGGACTTTGAACGTCAGGCGCAACTCCAGCGCCTGTGGTCCACTGGGGTAGGTAGTGGTCAAGATGTTCGCTACACCCTGTTAACGCCTGCCCTGGTCGACGAGGTCATCTTTGCCACCGACGTTAAAGGCCGCGTGACGGCCCTTGATCGATCAAACGGCAAGCGGATCTGGGAAACCAAGCTGGATGAACCCGTGTCCGGTGGGGTCGGGGTCGGCAGCGGAACCTTACTTCTGGGTACCTACAACGCCGAGGTGATCGCGCTAAACACCGAGGATGGTTCGGAGCGTTGGCGCACACGGGTATCCAGTGAGGTACTGAGCCCGCCTCAAACCAATGGCCGGTTTGTTATCGTCCAGACCTTCGACGGGCGAATGATTGGGCTGGATCATGCCACGGGTGAGCAACGCTGGAGCTATGAATCCGTATTGCCGCTGCTCACCTTGCGCGGCACTTCCACTCCACTGGTGGTTGGTTCCACCGCTTATGCGGGATTCGCCAATGGCAAGGCCGTGGCACTGGAAGCCGACAGTGGCCTGTTGATATGGGAGCAGCGCATTGCCATTCCCCAGGGCCGCAGCGAATTGGAACGAATGGTGGACGTGGATGCGACCCCCCTGTTGGTGGGCAACATTTTATTCGTCGTGAGTTACCAGGGTGAACTGATGGCATTGAGCCGGGCCACCGGACGACCTTTGTGGAGCCAGAGTGCATCCTCGGTCAATGATCTGTCCGCGGGTGGCGGCAACGTATACATGACCGCTACGGATAGCAGCATTAAAGCCTACGTCACCAACAGCGGACAGCTCGCCTGGGAAAACAAGCAGTTGTTGCGGCGCAAACTGAGCGCGCCAATTGCCATCGGTCGTTACGTTGCCGTGGCCGACGAGGAAGGTGGCTATCTGCATTTGCTCAGTCAGGCCGACGGCACCATGGTAGCGCGGCGCCGCATTGATCGGTCGGGTGTTCGTTCACCCATGCGGGCCGTGGACGATGTTCTTTATGTTTACGGCAATGGCGGCAAGATGGTGGCGCTGCGGGTGGGCCCGCTGGACGACTGACTTTTTTGCGCTGGTATCTCGCCTAAAAAACGCCGGTTGTCATGCGCGTCGTGTGGTAAAGGTAAACGTCGTAAAAGTAAGTGTCGCAAAGATAAGCGTCGTTAAGGTATAAGTTCACTATGTTGCCTGTCATTGCCCTGGTGGGCCGGCCCAACGTCGGCAAATCCACGCTGTTTAACCGATTGACGCGCAGTCGGGATGCTATTGTCGCGAATTTTGCCGGGCTCACCCGGGATCGCAAGTACGGCGAAGGGGAATCCGAGGGTCGGCGCTTTATCGTGGTGGATACCGGCGGTATCAGTGGCGATGAAGAGGGAAT
>JBBDIU010000108.1:0-8070 GCA_040880205.1 Cellvibrionaceae bacterium | reverse complement strand
AGAGGGAATTGATCGGCTTATGGCCGGGCAATCCTTGCAGGCCATCGAGGAAGCCGACGCCGTATTGTTCATGGTTGATTGCCGGGATGGACTTACGGCTACCGATCAGTTCATTGCCGATCACCTGCGCACCCGCAATCGAAACACCTTCCTTGTAGCCAATAAAATTGACGGGCTAAACCACGACTTGGCGATTGCGCCCTTTTTTGAGATTGGCTTGGGAGATGTCCACCCCATAACCGCGACTCACGGACGCGGTGTTGCCGCGCTGATGAAGCAAGTCATCGCGCGGCTGCCTACCGAGACGGAGGCCGTGGCGGATTCAACCTCGCCGCGCGGCATAAAAATAGCCGTGGTCGGCCGACCCAACGTCGGAAAATCCACCTTGGTCAATCGCATGCTCGGGGAAGAGCGGGTGGTGGTTTTCAATTTGCCGGGTACCACTCGCGATAGCATTTACATTAATTACGAGCGTCACGGAAAACCCTATACATTGATTGACACCGCTGGCATACGTCGGCGTAAAAGCATCAAGCTGGTGGTGGAAAAATTTTCCATTGTTAAAACGCTGCAAGCTATCGAAGATGCCAACGTAGTGATTTTACTGGTGGACGCCAGTGAGGGTTTGGTAGACCAGGATCTCCACATGATGGGAACCGTGGTGGAGGCGGGCCGCGCATTGGTGGTGGCAGTTAACAAATGGGACGGTTTGGAGGATGATCAAAAAGACAAGGTCAAACGGGAGCTGGACCGCCGCTTGCGCTTCATTCAATTTGCCGACATCCATTTCATTTCCGCTCTCCACGGCACTGGCGTCGGGCACCTGTATCAATCAGTGGAAAAAGCCTACCAGTCAGCCACCCACAAGTTCAGCACCAACCACCTGACCCGCATTCTGGAAGCGGCGACGGCGGAGCATGCACCGCCCTTGGCGCGCGGACGCCGAATAAAACTGCGTTATGCCCATACAGGAGGCCACAACCCGCCCATTATTGTCATTCACGGCAATCAGACCGCTGATGTACCCACCCATTATGCCCGTTATCTGGAAAAGGCCTTCCGACGTGCTCTGGATCTACACGGCACCCCGTTGAGAATACAGTTCAAAACCGCCGACAACCCCTATGCTGGTAAAAAGAACAAGTTAACCGAGCGTCAAAAGACGAAAAAGAGTCGTCTTATGCAACACGTCAAAAAGGCCGAAAAGAAACGCAAACGAAAATAGCCGCCTGGCTTCCGAATCATTGTTGAGCGGTGGATCCTTAGCGCGCCGGCGAAGCGGTGTCATCCCGAACTTCTTCCACCACGTCTTCCTCCGCCAAACCGGGATTGGCGGTCAGAAATTCGTGAAATTCAGGCTGACTTATGCGGTCGTCGCCATCCGTGTCCATCCGGGCAAAGTGATCGGCAACACTATTGTCGTCCGCCTCCTCCCGAGATATGTACAGATCCCCGTCGTTATCCAGGTCTTCGAAACCAGCCCCTACTTTGCGAATGTCGCTGTTGTTCGCCAAAACCGCGCTCGACAGAGCCATGGCCGCTAATACTGTAATCAGTTTTTGCACGATACACCTCCTGGTTCGCGCCCTGGTAGACTTGTCCCACCCGGTCGATACCAAGCAATGCCTATACCAGTCAATGACTTTATTTGGCTTGGTGGGCTTGGTTCTATGTAGCTTGTGCCCAGTTTTATAAAAAATACAAAACTGTGGAATTTGCCTCCAAACAGCTCTTCTCAACGTGCGTGCTTCCAATGGGGTTACGCGTCGGATGCCATATCGGGATGTTAAAACACGCCGCACCATGAGTTGGCCCAAGGCTTGCTCCCATGATGGTTCGCGACAATTCTCGACGCCAAAACACGCCGAGCTGTCGCCCTCCAATGACGCTGATAACAGCAAGCGTATAAAGCCACAAATAACAGCGAACAGATAGCGCAAGAGGAGATTGTCGCATGCAACCACGCTCAGCCAGCAAGGAATCAACTTATAGGCAGCCGGACCACCGCCGAAGAATTGACCTTTTTCAGTTCGGCTACATTGAGTACCAACCCGGTGCGAATTGCGTCAGTGGAAGTTTCGAACTGCACTCGCCCGCAATAGAGCCGCGCGCCGAGACAGAGAGCCTCGAGAACGATAGTAGAGACCCGAATCGGAAGGCTGGAACCAGGCGACACACGTACTCCGAGGACAGAGGGAATGACTGATTTTTCCCAAAATGGCGAAATTTCCACCTTGCACAATATCGTCGAGCGACCTTTGTCCGAGCTGGAGAATGAACTGAACGTGTACGCGAACCGGCGACCCATGAGCCTTTTGTTGCCCACACCTTTTGTTGCCTTTGGCCATCAGGCGTTGGCGAATATTCTCCGGGAGCTACAGCAGGTGTCTTATCTTTCGGAGATCGTTGTCGGTCTCGATCAAGCCGACCGGGACCAGTTTCGTCATGCACTGAACTGCTTGGCGTCGTTGCCCCAGCGTCGCCGCGTTATCTGGAATGATGGACCTCGGCTGCGAAAAATTGACGAGCTGCTGGTCGGAGTCGGTCTGGCTCCGCCAGAAGACGGCCAGGTACGCGCGGTGTGGTATGGACTCGGTTACATACTGGCGGCGGGTAAAGCGGAAACAGTCGCGATGCACGGTAGCGATGTGTTTGACTACCATCGTGGGCTGCTGGCCAAACTTCTGTATCCAGTCGCCAACCCCGCGTTCACTTACGAGTTCTGTAAGGGATACTACGCCCAGGTTAACGGGGGGCATTTCGCTGGTCGCGCCGGTCGTTTATTGTTGGCGCCACTTGTAAATGCACTGATACAGGTCTTTGGAGCGACGGATTATCTGAAATACCTGAGCAGTTTCCATTATCCCCTATCGAGGGAAATAGCCTTTCGCCGGGATGTTATTCACGATTTGCGCATTCCCGACAATGATGGTCTCGAACTCGGCATATTGTCGGAAGTGCAGCGCCACCTCGCTCGCAACCGGATTTGCCAAATGGATGTCGCGCCGGGTTATGGCCGTGTTCACCAGTGCGTGACCGACGGTGTCGATGTGATGGACCTGGGCGACAGGTCCGTGGACGTTATAAGAACGCTGTTTGAGCACCTGACCCGCCAAGGCTTGGTAATGGACAGCTTTACCGTGCAAACGATAAAAGTCACCTACCAAAGAATCGCGCTGGATTTCATTGAAGCCTATCACAGTGACAGCATCGTCAACGGACTTGTGTTTGACGTTCACAGCGAGGAAAAAGCTGTGGATTTTTTTGCCACCAATATTTACCAGGCCGGTAGGAGTATGGCCGAGGGACCGGTTAGCGCGGCCTACCTGCCCAGCTGGAGCCGGGTTATCAGTGCCATTCCGGATATTTTGTCGCGGCTATACGATGCAGTTGAATCGGATAACCGCGAATTTGATACCAGTTCCATCTTCGTAACCCGCGCCCCAAATAACCTTCCCGCCGCTTCCGTGTGAGGTTGCGCGTGTTTCCTCCTGGTACACAACCTGCGTAGCTCTCCTAAGTCAGCCCTTTTTCCTAAGTCAGCCATTTTGCTCTTGACAAGTAAGTCCTCGGTACTGTGGTTGTACTCGGGGAACGGGTACATTGTGATGGATGCGGTAAGCTTATTTAACTTGGGTAGTAACTGCTGGCGCACCGGCGAAGCAGAGTTTGCGACCCCATTGATCGATTGCGACAATTTTTTCCGTGCTGTTCACAATGCAATTAGCAAGGCGAAGCACAGTGTTTTCATTATTGGTTGGGACATAGACAGTCGCATTCGATTGCTGCATGGTCACGAAGAAGCGAACGCGAATTATCCTTCCGTTATCAGCGAACTGCTGGCAAAAAAAGCCCGCGATACCCCTGGCTTGAACGTCTACCTGCTGCGATGGGATTCGTCCCTGGCGTTTTTCAGCAAACGAGAATTGTTGCTCAAGCAGGTGTGGGACCAGAAGACGCCAGCCAATGTCCGTACCTGGCTCGACAGCAGTATCCCCATGGGCGGTTGCCAACACCAGAAAATCATCGTAGTCGACGACGAGATTGCCTTCAGTGGTGGTATTGATATCGCTGTGCAACGTTGGGACACTCGCGAGCACCGAGTCATCGAAGTGCAGCGCGAAGATGAAAACGGGATATACGGCCCGGTTCACGATGTTCAGGCGATGGTGGCGGGGCCGATAGTGCGGCATTTCGCCGAACTGGCCCGCTGGCGTTGGGACCGCGTCGCCGACCTGGCTGCCGCGCCGATTCGAGATATCGATTACAGTGATCTGGATACCCTCCCAAACGTGTGGCCCGAAGGGTTTGCACCACTGTTCAAAAAAATTCCCTGCGCAATTGCCCGCACCATTCCCTTCATGGACGATGTCACACCGGTGCAAGAGGTCCGGCACATGCTGTTGGACATGATCGCGCGGGCCGAGGATTTTATTTACATCGAAAATCAGTTCGCCAGCCGCCAGGAAATCGCGGAGGCCCTAAACACCCGCCTGCGGGAATGCAAGCGATTACGCGTGCTGATTATCAGCACCTATCGCCCCAAGGGCCGGGTTGAATGCGAGGCTTACTGGGCCAGCCGAATTGACTTCAAAAGTATTCTGGAACAGGACGTGGCGAAACATCGTGTCAAATTGCTTTATTCATCCACTCGCGATGAGGAAGGAAACCGTGCTGACAAACGCATACACTCGAAGGTAGCCATTATCGATGACAAATTCCTTGATGTTGGTTCGGCCAATTTAAGTAACCGTTCCATGTCTCTCGACACGGAATGTGATTTGATTTTCGCCGCCGCAAATGAGGAACATTGCAGTCAGATACGGCAACTGCGCTGCGACCTGATTGGTGAACATTGTGGTCGAACGGCGGAACAGGTCGCCTCGCTGCTGGCGAGCAAGCGTGGTCTGGAGAAGCTGCTGAAGCCGGCGGGTCAAAATGCGTATCGATTAAAGGAAGTGGAGGACGAACTGTTTACCGACCAGTCCCTGCAAACCGTCGCACAATCGTTCTCCGACCCGGAAGAACCCATGTTGCCTTCCGTCCCTTTGTTCAATGGGCGGCGTTTTTTCCCCAGTAATCCCAGTCGCCGGGTGATCATTGTATCCAGCGTGATCGGACTGATGGTGTTTCTGCTGGGCATTGTGTACCTGGCTAACCAGTATATTCCGGGATTGAACAGTGATGACGTCCGCGCCTTTCTGGAAGAAAGTCGGGGCACTTGGTGGGGATTGCCGGCGGTGTGTCTGGTCTATGTAATCGGCGGTATCACGTTCTTCCCCGTCACGGTTTTGTCGCTTGCCGTCGCCGTGGTGTTTGGGCCTATTTGGGGACCAATCTACGGGATCTGCGGCGCCCTACTCAGCGCTGCGCTGCTGTTTTGGGTGGGACATTTGCTGGGCATGCGTGGCCTGCGCAAAATTGGTGGCGAGAAAGTCAGAGCCATAGACGAGAAGTTTCGTCGTAGCGGAGTTATCGGTGTGACCGCGGTGCGCTTGCTGCCCATTGCTCCCTACAGCTTGGTGAATCTGGTGGCCGGTATTTCCTCCATCAGTCTGCTTCAGTTCATGGCGGGGACCTTTCTGGGCATGTTCCCCACCATGGTGGCGAAGGGGCTGGTAGGTGATTCACTCGCCCAGATTTTTATTAACCCCACGCCGCTGAGCGTCAGCTATCTGATTGGGGGAATTGTGCTTTGGGTGAGCATTATCGTTGCGTCGCAGAAACTCGTAAACCGTTACCAGCGCCAAAGAATGGCGTGACTGAACTACATGACCTTGCGATTGGTTACCTACAATATTCACGGTGGAAGGGGAATCGACGGGATACAGAACTATCAGCGCATCGGTCGATTTCTGGCGTCGCGCAAAGTGGATATTGCGCTACTACAAGAGATGGATACCCGTCCCCGGCGCCGGGAAACGGAACAGGATATTGTTGATCTCTGCCAGGCGCATTTTTCCCACCTGATTCCTTCGCCCGCCGTCTACAGCGCACACGGCTGGTACGGCAATGCCTTACTTACACGTTTCCCGGTCGTATTCAGCCAAACCATCGATGTCAGTCAGTTTGGCCGTCAGCCTCGCAATATTCAGGAGGTGATACTCAATACGCCCGAAGGCCAATTGCATGTGCTGAATACACACAAGGGACTACGGCGTATCGAGCGGCGCGAGCAGATCAAGAAGCTGGGTATGCACCTGCAACAACCGACGGTCATTCCGGTGGTGGTGGGGGGTGATTTCAACGAATGGCAGCTGTTTTCTCCCTACCTGCACCGACTGAACGAGGTGTTAACGCCGCATCCGGTCGGGCCTACTTTCCCGACTCGATGGCCCTTGTTGCGCCTGGATCGGTTCTGGTCTCGTCCCGGTAACTTAGTGCAATCAGCGCGGGTGCTAAAAACGCCCGAAACGCGCCTCTATTCGGACCATTACCCCATCGAGCTGAATATTATTTTGGAATAAGGGTGTAAAAACTACTTACAACTCTTACACAAGATGGGAGCTGGAGCTGTTCGGATCCGTCGCGGTAGTGAACTTGGCGACCGAAATGGCAGAGCTACGCACTATTAGTGCTTTTGTCAAAGGAAGGTGTGCCAAATTTCAAGACTTGGCGCAATTTTTGTACGGGTTTGTGAGTTGTAGAGCATTGTAGAGAATTTTATTAACCCGGCAATTAAGATTGCCAGGTTAATACGTGAGCATGTGTGAGCACCCTAAAAGAGCAGGACGCCGGGGAGCGGTAGGGGTCCAGCGGGTTCATCGATAAAAGCTGTTAACGGTACAGGGACGAACAGCGCCGAGAGGTATACAGCCATATGAGCATTTTTGAATTGATTCGATATGACCATGTCACCATGCGAGGCCTTTTGCACGCTATCAGTGCCACCAAGGGGGACTCCCTGGAGCGAAGGCAATTGTTTGCGAGGCTCGTGGAAGAAATGCAAACCCACACCGTGGCGGAGGAGCAGTCGCTGTATTCGGCGCTGATGGGGTGGTCGGAACTCACCGAACGCTGCCGGCACCATGTTATTGAACATGCCGAAGCCGATGAGTTGCTGCAGGACCTGGAGTTCGAAGACATGGCCCACCCCTGCTGGAGGATTAAGTTTTACCGCCTGCGCCATGCCCTGGAACAACACCTGGATGAAGAAGAGCGGCAAATGCTGCCGCGGGCAGAGCAACTATTGAGCCGGTCCCAAGCCGAATACCTTAGTGACATCTACCGTTCGCGAAGAAGCCTCTACGAGCAGGTGGCATGATGGTCTGAGGTCACAGGTGCGCGAGCCCGCTTTCGCTAGGTGAATAAAAACAGCACTGTTTTGCTATAATGCGCCTTCGACCGTGCGCTTGGTGTGGAGGGCGCGATTTTCCAGAACTTTCTTCAATGGACTTCGGAGCTTGCCGAATGGATGGCGAGCAACGAGTATTTTCTCTGGTGGGTGGCCGCCTCGTCAGTCGTGGTGTTCCTGGCCTCGCTGGTGGTTATTCCCTGGCTGATTGTCCGCATCCCGGCCGACTATTTCATGCGCGCCATGAAGCACCGTTCTACCTTGGTCGGCTACAACCCCATTTTTGTCATCCTGCTTAAAGTATTGCGCAATGTCGTGGCGGCGGTTTTTATAATCGTGGGATTGTTATTACTGGTGTTGCCCGGTCAGGGACTGTTAACCTTGTTTTTGGGTCTCGTTATCGCCGACTTCCCGGGCAAACGCCGCGCGGTCAATTGGCTGGTCGCCCGCCGGGGCATCCACCGCTCCATCAACTGGCTCCGTCGGCGCG
Organism: Cellvibrionaceae bacterium; assembly: GCA_040880205.1. Taxonomy (GTDB): domain Bacteria; phylum Pseudomonadota; class Gammaproteobacteria; order Pseudomonadales; family Cellvibrionaceae; genus WACF01. The sequence continues at coordinate 286 of JBBDIU010000108.1, read as the reverse complement.
CCGGAAGAAACCCCATCAACCTCCCCCCACCTCGCTAATCACGATACACTTTTTGTTCATTGTTCATTGTTCATTGTTCATTGTTCACTGGCTAGTTCCCGCATTGCGCGGCTGAGCGGGTACTGTTTCTGCGTTCAATGAGCCATCTCGGTGTCCTGTCTGACTAGTTCGCATCATTTCAGAGCCTAAATCAGGCGCTAGTACAAGGCGCACTCCGCCGGGAATAGTGGTGCTATTTCCAAGGAGCGCAACGCCGTAATAGCGCCTGATATAGGCTCCCGAAGGG
>JBBDIU010000107.1:0-18167 GCA_040880205.1 Cellvibrionaceae bacterium | reverse complement strand
CCTAAGCCAAGCCCTGGACGCGTATGAAAACGCCCTGGCGAAACGGCCGGAGTTCGAGGACGCCGAATTCAACGCAAATCTGGTCAGGCAGCTATTGGAACAACAGCAGGATGGGCAACAACAAGCCAGCCAGGATCCGCAAAGCCAGAACGCCCAGCAGGATGATCAAGGCAGCGAACAACAAAGCGGCGATCAACAGCAAGCGCAAAGTCAGAGTGGCGACGAACAGGACGACAGCGCGCAATCCCAGGCTGCACAGAACTCGGATCAACAAGGCCAAAGTCAGGAGGCCGTCGACGAACAAGCGGCACAATCCTTGGCTGATCGACAGTCGGAACAACAACCTCCCGACGACGCACAACAGGACGAACAGGACGAACAACAACGGCAGCAAGCACAAGCCATGCAGGAAGGCGAAACACCCGAGGGCGATCAATCCCAAAACGCTCAACTGATGGCGGAACTCGACGATATTGAAAACGCCGAGCGGCAGCAGGCGCTGGAACAATGGCTGCGGCAAGTACCGGATGACCCCAGTGGGCTATTGCGCCGAAAATTTGAATACGAACATCGCAGGCTGCGTCAACTGTACCGCACCGGCGACTGGTTGCCGCCGGAAAATCGGGCCACCGAACGCTGGTAGATACCACGACCACGGACTATTAATGAGTTGTGTCTCTTTGTTTAAATACGCACTATTTAAAGTCGCACTGAACAATCGCGCCAATGTAATCCACCCGTCGCGGTGGGCACCCGCGCTCGCCCTGCTATTCAGCATGGTGGTCGCCTCGGCCAGCCACGCTCAGGGCACTGAGCTGATCGCCGATGTGGATCGCACAGTCATCGGCGAAAACGAAACGGTCCAGCTCACTGTTCGATTGAACGAGCAAGTTGGATACGGCAGTCCCGACTTCCAACACCTGCAAGATGATTTCGAAGTTGTTAGTCGCCGCCGCAGTAGCCAGTTTCGCAGCGTGAACGGCCGCACCGAATCCTGGACGGATTGGACGCTGGAACTCGCGCCCAAGAAAACCGGGACCTTATCCATTCCCTCCTTCAGTTATCAAGGCGCTGTTAGCAATGCCTTGGAGATCACAGTCACGGAAGCGAGCGCCACATCGTCCGACGGCCTACAGGAAATTTTCGTTGAGGTCGAGACCGACAAACCCGAACTCTTCGTGCAGGAACAATTGCTGGTCACAATTAAAATTCATACTGGCATTTTGTTGCGCGACGCGAGCATGAACGAAGAACTTAAAGTCGACAATGCTGTTGTGGAAAACGTTTCGGAAACCGCTTACAACAAACAATTGAACGGGCGCCTGTATCGCGTGATGGAACTGGTTTATGCCGTCTATCCGCAACGGAGCGGTACGCTAACCATTCCCAGTCTGAGTTGGAACCTGGTCATGGCCACCGACCGCGGCAGCGGTCTGCGCTACCGCTTCCAAACGCCGGGACAATTGCGGCGCGTTCACAGCGAGGAACTCACCATCCCGGTCAAATCCAAACCTTCCCATTACAGGGGCGAACAATGGCTGCCCGCGAAGGAAGTAACGCTCAAGCAGCATTGGAGCAGCGACCCGTCCCGCTTCGTGGTGGGCGAGCCGCTGACCCGAACCATCACCTTGACCGCTGATGGCCTAACCGCTTCACAACTGCCGCCCCTGCCGGAGCAAACCATTGACGGCATTAAAGTCTATGCGGATCAGCCGCAGCTTGACGACATTATTAACACCAACGGCGTAATCGGCAGCCGTATTGAAAGTGTCGCAATCGTGCCGACCCAAGCGGGCAAATTGACCTTGCCGGAAACACGCGTCAGTTGGTGGGACACCCAGACTCAGCGAGAACGCGTGGCGACGATACCGCCGCAGACCCTGACCGTCGCGGCAGCACCAATAAACACTACCGCCATCAACCCGCTCACTTCGGCATCCGACGGGGCCGAATCATCAGACGGCGAATCGGATCAACAAGCTGGGTTAAGCATCGCCTGGCCCTGGCTGATCAGCAACCTAATGCTGGCCGGACTCGCCCTACTGTTCATGTTTGCCTGGCTGAAGGCACGCAAGGAACCGAACCAAGAGCGGCGGGACGATCGTGTTAACGCGCATTCGGAAACGCTCGAGGCGGCGTTTCACGCCGTGCGCCGCGCTTGCAGCGAAAACGATCCGCGTGCGGTGCGCAACGCATTGGGCGAATGGGGCAGACTCTACTGGCAACTGCCCCACGCGGCCAGTTTGCAGGATATAATTGGGCGGTGTGATTCTGCCGCAGTGACCAAACAGCTGGCGGAGCTGGACAAAATACTCTATGGTAATCAGCAATCCGCCGAAGCCAATTGGCAGGGCGAGAAATTATGGCGCGCATTAGTCAAGTTCAAACAACAGGATAAAAAGAAGCGTCACGCGCACACTCAAAAGGAAAAAAATTCCTTGCCGCCGCTATACCCAACAGGCAATCACTAACGGAACGAATTGAAACGGACTTTGAGGCTCCAACAGAGGTTCAGCCTTGACGACATCCGCTGTTACTTTTTCGAGTGATAATTTTGCGCGCCAATGCGGTCAGCGAATTCGCCTGGTACTGCTGTTGGCTGTCGTTTTGAGTGGGCTGTCCCATACAGCTGGCGCCCAGCCACCGCCGGGAACGGAACTCGCCGAGGAACAGGTGCTTCATCGCGGCAACAGTCGAGAACCACAGAGCCTGGACCCCCACATTGCCGAAGGCGTGGAGTCCTCTCACATTCAGCGGGACCTATTCGAAAGTCTTGTTGGTGAAGCAGCCAATGGCGACCTGGTACCCGCCGTCGCCACGCACTGGGATATAAGTGATGACCGGCTGCGGTACACCTTCCATCTCCGTGAGGATGCAAAATGGTCCAATGGGGATCCCGTTACCGCGCACGATTTTGTTTTCAGCTGGCGTCGGCTCGTGGATCCCGCAACTGGATCCCGCTATTCAATGATGCTGGCACCTGTCCGCAATGCCGAGGCAATTATTTCGGGCGAATTGCCCACCGGCGATTTGGGCGTTGTTGCCATCAATGACCGGACCCTGCAGGTTTCCCTGCACACTGTGACGCCCTACTTTCTCAGTATGCTGACGCACGCCACCGTCTATCCCGTTCACCCGCCTTCGGTGAACAAGCACGGCGACAGATTCACGCGTCCGGGCAATCTGATTTCCAACGGTGCCTATGTGCTCGATGAGTGGCAGGTACAATCCCATGTCAAGCTGGTCAGGAACCCGCTCTACTGGGATAACGAAAACACCACGATCAACGAGGTTTACTTTTACCCCACCGAAGACCTTAACGCGATGGTGTTGAGGTATCGCGCCGGCGGCATGGATATGACCTCGGAAGAGCTCCCGGTAAGCCAACTGGACCGGCTGCGGGAAACGCTGGAGGGCGAGCTCTACATTTCGCCCTGGTTGGGTATTTACTACTACGGCTTCAATTTGACCAAACCACCCTTTGCGGATCAGCCCAAGCTGCGCCAGGCGCTATCCATGACCATTGATCGCGAGATCATTACCGACAAGGTGCTGGGCAACGGCGTACTGCCAGCCTACGGCTTTGTACCACCGGGCGTACTCGATTACGAAGGTTACGAATATCCCTGGAAAGACATGGACCGGGAGGCGCAAATCGCTGAAGCAAAACGGCTTTATCATGAGGCCGGTTACTCGAAGGATAATCCGTTGCGGGTGGAATTGCGTTACAACACGGAGCAGAATCACAAGAAAATCGCGCTGGCGATTTCCGCCATGTGGCGACAACACCTGGGGGTTGTCACGGAAATAATAAATCAGGAATGGAAGGTCTTCCTTGACGTTCGCGCACAAAAACAGATCACCCAGGCTTTTCGACTTGGCTGGATCGGCGACTATAACGATGCCTATACCTTTCTAGAGCTGGGCCTGTCCAACAACGGTCAGAACGACACCGGTTACAACGATCCCGCATACGACAGACTGTTGGCGGATTCCTTCCAAACGGAAACCGTTGCAGAGCGGGCGGCAGTTATGCGCAAGGCCGAGGAACACTTTTTGGGCGATTACCCGGTTGCTCCCATTTACTATTATGTAACAGCCCGTCTGATCAAACCTTACGTTGGTGGCTTCAAGAGCAACATCATGGATCACCATCACACCAAGTACTTTTATATCAAAGCGCACTGAGCGGTCACGGCATGTTGAGCTATATCCTTAAAAGACTCCTGGGCGCTGTTCCGACCGTATTCATAATTATCACCCTCGCCTTCTTTTTGATTCGCGCCGCCCCTGGCGGCCCGTTTGATTCAGACCGCGCCGTGCCACCGCAGGTGGAGGAAAACCTGAATAAAAAGTTCCACCTGGACGAACCACTGATTCAACAGTACGGCCGCTATCTGTGGGACGTGGTACGGGGAGACCTGGGCCCATCCTTCCAGTACCGGGACTATACGGTCAATGAGCTGATTGCCAGTGGCTTTCCCGTGTCCGTGCGCCTGGGTTTGTCCGCTATTCTCCTGGCGGTCATGGTGGGCGGTACGGCTGGCATTATTGCCGCCTTGCGTCAAAATTCCGCAACCGACTACGGGGTAATGACCTTTGCCATGCTGGGCATTTCCATACCGAACTTTGTTGTTGCACCCCTGCTGATTCTGGTTTTTGCCGTTTACCTCGACTGGCTGCCAGCGGGTGGCTGGAACAATGGTGCGTTTGCGAATACGGTTCTGCCCACGATTTCCCTGGCGCTCTTGTACATTGCTTTTGTCGCCCGCATCGCACGTGGCGCCATGATCGAGGTACTACACAGCAATTATATTCGGACTGCGCGGGCCAAGGGCCTGCCGAGTTGGAAGGTTATTCTGAAGCACGGCATCAAGCCGGCCATGTTGCCGGTCGTATCCTATCTCGGACCCGCATCCGTCGCCGTGATTACCGGTTCAGTGGTGATCGAACAGATCTACGGCATCCCGGGCGTGGGGCGCTATTTTGTCCAGGGCGCGCTCAACCGGGATTACACGCTGGTAATGGGCGTGGTGATCTGCTATGGCGCGCTGATTATTTCCTTCAACCTCCTGGTCGATATTCTTTACGCCTGGCTGGATCCCAAAGTCCGCTATTCATAACCGGCTCGCTAATTGATGAGTATTATCCAAACAGACGCTGCCCCGGCGCAAAGACATCTAAAAGGCGAAGACCCCATTATAGGGCGCAGCCTCTGGGACGACGCGCGCAACCGTCTGCTGAATAACAAAGCGGCAGTGGCTGCCATGATTATACTGGCTGGCATTTTAGTCCTGGTGCTCTTTGCCCCGGCACTGAGCCCCTATCCCTACGACTACCCCGACTGGGACAATATTCAGCAACCGCCTTCGATTGCCAATCAACACTACTTCGGCACGGACGGTATTGGCCGCGACTTATTTGTGCGCACGCTCGAGGGCGGTCGCATATCGCTGATGGTGGGTGTCGTGGCCACTCTGGTAAGCCTGCTTATCGGTGTTACCTATGGGGCTACGGCGGGTTACCTGGGCGGTCGGATTGATAATCTGATGATGCGCTTTGTGGATGTGCTCTACACAGTGCCGTTCATGTTCTTCGTTATTCTTCTAATGGTGGTCTTCGGCAGGCACTTGGTGTTGATATTCGTCGCCATCGGGGCAATCAACTGGCTAGACATGGCACGAATCGTTCGCGGGCAGACGCTCAGCTTGAAGCACCGCGAATTTATCGAAGCGGCGGAAGCCAGCGGCGTGAGCACCTTCAACATCATTCGTCGGCATATTATCCCTAACTTGCTCGGCGTAGTGATTGTGTACGTCACTCTCACCATTCCCCAAGTTATTCTGATCGAGTCATTTCTGAGCTTTCTGGGCCTGGGTGTTCAAGAGCCACTAACCAGTTGGGGCGCGCTGGTGAACGAAGGCGCAGAGGATATGGAATCGGCCCCCTGGAGCCTGATATTTCCGGCTGTATTCCTGGCGGCCACCCTGTTTTGTTTCAACTTTATCGGCGACGGCCTGCGCGATGCGCTGGATCCGAAAGATAGATAATCAGTCGCTAGTCGCTAGTCGCTAGTCGCTAGTCGCTAGTATCATTTTGAGCAGAGACAAAAATGAGTCAAGCATTTTTTATCGCAAGCGAACGTTTTGGCGCTTTTGCGTTTCGCCGAAGCGCGGGGGTTCTTGTCCTGTCTTTGGTGTTGTGTCTTTCATCTCACGTCTCACGACCTATATCTCGCATCTCACATCTCCCGTCTCACATCATCTCCCGAGGTCCTCAGTGTCACTACTGCAAGTTAAAAACCTGAGCATCGATTTCACCACGCCCGACGGACAGGTGAATGCGGTAAATAACCTGAGTTTTTCCGTGAATGCGGGGGAAACGCTGGGTATCGTCGGCGAGTCTGGCTCCGGGAAAACTCAGAGTATTCTCAGCATTATGGGGTTGTTGGCGGGGAACGGACGCGCCAGCGGTGAAATACTGTTTAACGGGCAGGATTTGCTCACACTATCCGACCACAAGCTGAACAAAATCCGGGGCAAGCAAATTGCCATGGTTTTTCAGGATCCCATGACCTCGCTGAATCCCTACCTGCGCATCTCAACCCAGATGACCGAAGTACTCACCCTGCATGAAGGACTCGACAAAAAGGCGGCAAAAAAGCGCGCCCTGGAAATGCTCGACCTGGTTAAAATTCCCGATGCAAAAAGCAGAATTGATCGCTATCCCCACGAATTTTCCGGCGGCATGCGGCAACGGGTGGTTATCGCCATGGCCTTGCTCTGTCGTCCGGCTCTGATCATTGCCGACGAGCCAACCACGGCCCTGGACGTTACCGTGCAGGTGCAAATTCTTCGCCTGTTTGAAGAGATACGCCAGGAGTTCAATACCGGTATGGTTCTGATTACCCACGATCTCGGCGTGGTGGCAACCATTTGCGACCAAGTACTCGTCATGTACGCCGGAGAAACCATGGAACGCGGCAACCTGGAGGATATTTTCAGCCGTCCGCTCAACCCCTATACCCGCGGTTTGCTGCGTTCCGTTCCAATGCCCGACCAGGCGCGCAGCGAGGCACTCTACAGCATTCCCGGCAACCCACCCGGTAGCTTGCAAGTGGTGTACGGCTGCCCCTTCAATCCCCGTTGTGAGTTCGCCGATGATACCTGCGTCGCACAAAAACCAGCTTTGGTTGAAGCGGGCAGCGGTCACTGGAAAGCCTGCCATCGGGAGAACCTGCCATGAGTCGGCCGCTGCTGAAAGTCACCGATCTAAAGATCCATTTCGATACACCCAACACCAGTCGCTTGTTCGCGTCCAAGCAAACCCTGAAAGCGGTGGACGGTGTGAGCTTTGAGCTGAATGCCGGCGAGACGCTGGGCATTGTGGGTGAATCCGGCTGCGGCAAGTCGACCTTGGCTCGAGCAATCCTGCAACTGGTCAAGCCCACCTCGGGCGATGTGCAGGTTAATGGCCACTCCCTGGTGAATTTGAGCAGGCAGGCCATGCGTCAACAGCGCCGGCAAATGCAGGTTATTTTTCAGGATCCGCTGGCCGCGCTAAATCCACGCATGACCCTGCTGCAGATTATCGGCGAGCCCCTCACCGTTTACGAACAACAACTCTCGGCGACACAACGTCGCGAGCGCGTGCATCGCATGATGGAGCGGGTCGGCCTGGCACCGCAGCTAATCAACCGCTACCCCCACGAATTTTCCGGTGGCCAATGCCAACGCATTGCAATTGCTCGCGCATTAATTCTGGAGCCGGCGTTAATTATCTGCGACGAGCCCGTGAGCGCCCTTGATGTCTCCATTCGCGCCCAAATTATTAACCTGTTGATGGATTTGCAGAGAGACATGGGGCTGTCACTCATTTTCATCGCCCACGATTTGCACATTGTCCGCCATATCAGCCACCGGGTAATGGTGATGTACCTGGGCAAGGCAGTGGAGATGGGCGAGAGCGAAGCCCTCTACCACCATCCCATGCATCCCTATACCCGCGCCCTGATCAGCGCCGTCCCCGTGCTGGATCCGGCCGCAAGCCGCACCAAACAAGCCAACCTGCTGCAAGGCGATCTGCCCTCCCCTCTAAACCCGCCCAGCGGCTGCGCATTCCGCACCCGTTGTCCCCTCGTTCAGCCCCATTGTGCCGAGCAGACTCCGGCACTAAGGCCACGCGAGAACGCCGCGAATACTCAACGCCTGGTGGCTTGCCATGAGGTTTAGGGCTAGTGAATGGAATGGTGAATGGTGAATGGTGAATGGTGAATGGTGAAAAATCGAAATAAAAAAGCCGGGAATGTTCCCGGCTTTTTTTGTGAGTTCGTAAACATGCGCTCCGAAATTACAGCCGCTTGATTTTGGCCGACTCTTCCAGTTGTGCTTCGTAGGCGGCGTAGGCGCTGTCGCTGGCCATGCCCGCGAGGCGCTGGCGCAGGTTGGCTTTCTCGCTTTCGCTCATGCCATGATAGTCGCCGTCGGTGACTTCGGTGAGATTGACCACAACGTAGTCACCCGTGTTGGTGGTGAAACCGCTGACAAGCGCTTCGTCCGCTGGTCGGGGCAGTGCGAATACGCGGGTTAGAATATCGCGACGTACCTGCGGCTCGGTGCGCTGGGTGTTGAGGCTGACCTGCCATTGGTAGTCGTTGGCCTTGGCCACTTCCTCGATGGTCTTGCCGGCGGCGACTTCCGCTTCGAGCTGTTTGCCGATTTCGGTAACGCGTTCCACTGCCATTTCGCGCTTGAGAGTGCGCTCCACTTCGGTTTTGACTTCTTCAAAACTCAGGTTGCGCGGTTCCTCGTGATTCGTCACACGCAATACCATGGCGTGGTCAGGACCCAACTCCAGGAGCTCACTGGTGTTGCCTTCGATTAGTACGTCTTCGCTGAACGCGGCATCCACCACGGTGGGATTACTGGCGATTCCAAAGCCGCCACTGCGGCTGAAGGGACCAGACACCCGCCGCTGGAGACCCAGGATTTCGGCAGATTCAGCCAAATCCTGGGAAGTATAGGTCTCGTCCTCAAGGTCTTGGATCAGTTCCACAAAGCGATTTTGAGCTTCGGCATTTTTCAAAATCGTGGCTATTCGGTTGCGGTCTTGCTCGAAGGTCGGCGGTTCAGCACCGCGTATGTCAAGCAACTTGATCAAATGGAAGCCCGCATCGGTGCGCACCGGCTCGGAAACTTCGCCCGTTTCCAGGTTGGCCAGGGCCTCTTCGAACGGGGCGGGAAAGGTGTCGCCCGTGGTAAAACCCAACTCACCGCCGATACTTCTCGTACCAAAATCCTCGGAGTACTCCTCGGCCAAGTCCGTGAAGTTTTCACCGGCAGCCAGGCGTTCCCGGATCTCCTGCAACAGGGCCTGCTCGCTGCCATCGTTGCGGGGTTCTATCAGGATGTGGGCAGCGTGGCGCTCGATTTCCGAGTTAAAGGCAGCCACCTCTTGCTCATACTGGTCGCGAAGCTGCTGTTCCGGGATATCGATCCGCGCCGCAATCTCGTCCAGCCGAACCTCGAGGTATTCGATACTGACCTGTTCGGGGTTGCGGTACTCGTCCTTGTGGTCCTCGTAATAGGCCCGAGCCACCTCCTCCTCGACGTCGATCTCGGCTTCCAGCGGCGCCAGGGGAACCGTGAGGTAGTAGAAATCCCGCTCTTGCAGTGACAGTGCAGCCGTGCTCTCCAACTCCCCTTCGGTGATGAAACCGCTTTCAGTCAGGCCGCTGACCTTCTGATTCAAGATCAGATCTTCCGCGAGCCGCTGGCGGTAAGTGATGGGAGAGTAGCCTACGTTGTAAACACGCTGTCGGAACAGATCCGGGTCGAAGCGGCCTTCGATTTGGAATTCAGGCGCGGTGACCAGCAGCTCATTAATATGCTGATCCGACACGGTCATACCGCCTTTTCGGGCCGCTCGCGCGAGAAGCCGCCGCTTGATCAGGCTGTCGAGTACGGGCTCGCGCAGATTTTCCGCGGACGTAAACTGTGCCGGCAGATCGTCACCGAACTGGGCTCGCATCTGACCCTGTCGAAGCAAAATGGCGCGCTGTAATTCGGTCTCGGTTATGGCTTCGCCGTCCACTTCCACCACTTCGCGATCAGGACCCGAGTCCACAAAAATGGAATCCACACCAAACAGTACCAAGGGCACGACCATAAGACCGACCACAATGACCGCAGCGGTACCTTTCAGGTTATCTCGCAAACTTTGTAACATCGCTCGCCTCTTGTATTTGCCATCACCCGGGATGGCACTTTCATTAATCAGTTATCTTTGGTCCGTTATGTTGCAACGCCCGCCTTTCCATTCGGGATGTGGGCGCACCGTCGTATGACAAATCAGTCCGGTATTCATTCCGGTATTGACCCTAAATTCCGCTAGGTACCAAGAGTAAGATGCCCAAGCCAGAAGGGCCTGCAATAAAAAAGGCGCACCACTGGTTGATGCGCCCTCTTCAATCGTACCCTAGCCACTCGCCCGCGTCAGCCGAACTCATCGGTGTCAGCCTACATTCAAACTTGCCACGGGTTACTTTGGCTATTGACTAATAGTGGTGCCTCACTTCGAATGCATCTATTTGTTAACAGCATCCTTTAACGCTTTACCGGCCTTGAAGCTGGGAATCCTGGCGGCGGCAATCTGGATCGGCTGGCCCGTTTGTGGGTTGCGACCGGTGCGCGCGGCACGTTCCTTGACGCTGAAGGTACCAAAGCCCACCAGTACCACCTGATCGCCCTTTTTGAGGGCATCGGCCACGGAATCCACCATGGCATCAAGGGCACGACCTGCTGCCGCCTTTGGGATATCCGCGGTTGCGGCAATCGCTTCGATCAGCTCGGATTTATTCACACTAAACACCTCTTATTATGATTCCCAGAATTTTATAATTCCGGAAAAAACGAATGGAAAGTCTATTTGCGGACAACGGTATCCCCCCAAGTAAACCCAGACATGGGTTGGAGCCCGCCGATATTGAACTGCGATTTATACCAACTGCTCCCTAGGGGGTCAAGAAGACAAACGCTAAAACCCAGTAAGAATACGCGTTCTGAGCGGTTTTTAACCGTTTACCCGTACTTGTCCGACATCATTGTCCGTTCAACAACCGGTTGAAAGGGGAAAAAGAACACGATTTTATTTGTGGGCGCTGACAAACCCTCAAAATTCACGTAATTCAGGGCCGCACAACCTTGATTTCGGTGGCGAGCTAATGCGCCTGTATCGATCCGGTTGCTCCCGACTGGTTCACTTTGGCTTCGAGCGCCTTGTACTCTTCGTCGGAAAATGGTTTGGGCATATGCGTTAACGCTATTTCCAATACGTCATCAATCCACTTCACTGGCCGAATGTTAAGTGCCGAGGTGATGTTGTCAGGAATTTCTCTGAGATCGGGTTCATTGTCCGCCGGAATAATGACGGTTTTGATTCCGCCGCGATGCGCTGCCAGGAGCTTTTCCTTCAAACCACCGATCTTAAGAACTTCACCGCGTAGCGTGATTTCCCCTGTCATGGCCACGTCCGCATGCACGGGAATATTGGACAACACCGATACCAAGGCGGTACACATGGCGATACCGGCACTGGGACCATCCTTGGGCGTTGCGCCTTCGGGTACGTGAATGTGGATATCGAAATTTTCATGGAAATCCGGCGCGATTCCCAGCACCTTGGAACGGGAGCGAACAACAGTCAGTGCTGCCTGAATCGATTCTTGCATCACATCGCCAAGCGACCCGGTTTTGATCACGCGGCCTTTACCGCGGACGGCGGACGACTCAATACTTAGCAATTCGCCACCAACCTGGGTCCAGGCCAATCCGGTGACCTGACCGATTTGGTTTTCCTCCTCAGCACGGCCAAAATCGAACTTGCGAACGCCGAGATAATCATCCAAGGCCTCGGAACCTATCACTTGATTCTCAATTTGGTGGGCTTTAACGTGCTTGGTAACCACCTTGCGGCAAATCTTGGCAATTTCGCGCTCCAGACCGCGAACCCCGGCCTCACGCGTGTAATAGCGGATAATATCGCGAATTGCCACTTCCTCAAGAGTAAGCTCGCTTTCCTGCAAGCCATTGCGCTTCATCTGTTTGGGCAACAAATAGCGAGTGGCGATATTGACCTTTTCATCCTCGGTATAACCTGGAATTCGAATAACTTCCATGCGATCCATAAGCGGACCGGGGATGTTCATGGTATTTGAGGTGCACACAAACATGACGTCCGAAAGGTCGTAATCCACTTCGAGGTAGTGGTCGTTGAAGGTGTTGTTCTGCTCGGGGTCGAGCACTTCCAACAGCGCCGAGGCCGGATCGCCCCGATGATCCATGCCGATCTTATCCACTTCGTCAAGCAGGAACAGCGGGTTCTTAACCCCGGCCTTGGCCATCTTTTGAATTAACTTACCGGGCAAGGAACCGATGTAGGTGCGACGATGACCGCGAATTTCAGCTTCGTCGCGTACCCCACCCAAGGCCATGCGGGTGAATTTTCGGTTGGTGGCACGGGCGATAGACTCACCCAGGGAGGTTTTACCGACGCCTGGAGGGCCAACCAGACACAGTACCGGACCTTTGATTTTACGTACCCGCTGCTGCACCGCCAGGTACTCCAAAATACGTTCCTTGACTTCCTCTAGACCATAGTGGTCTTCGTCGAGAATCGCTTCCGCACGGGTCAAGTCGTGGCGAACTTTACTGCGCTTTTTCCACGGGATGCTGACCATCCAATCGATGTAGGCGCGCACCACCGATGCCTCCGCCGACATGGGGGACATCATTTTCAATTTGTTCAATTCGGCCCGGGTTTTTTCCTCAGCCTCCTTGGGCATGCCGGCTTTTTTAACCTTAGCCTCTATTTCCTCGGCTTCGTTGGGCTCATCGCCCATTTCGCCCAGTTCTTTTTGAATCGCCTTCACTTGCTCGTTGAGATAGTACTCGCGCTGACTTTTTTCCATCTGTTTCTTTACACGACCGCGAATGCGCTTCTCGACATGGAACAGGTCGATTTCCGACTCCATCAAACCGAGCAAATGTTCCAGACGCTGACGAACGCCAGGCATTTCCAGCAGCTCCTGCTTCTGGGCCAGCTCCAGGGACATGTTGGCGGCTACTGTATCGGCCAGACGGCCCGGATCGTCAATGCCGGTCAATGCGGTCATTACCTCCGCCGGTACCTTTTTGCTCAGATTGACATACTGTTCGAACTGATTCATGGCGGACTGCACCAGTAGCTCCGCCTCGCGTTCGGGAATCTCTTCGCTGGGGAGCGCTTCCACAGCCGCGCGAAAATAGCTGTCCGCATCATCCACCGACACAATTCTGGCCCGCAAACCGCCTTCGACCAGGACTTTTACGGTGCCATCTGGCAGTTTAAGCAGTTGCAAGATGGTGGAGACAGTGCCTATTTCGTACATGTCCCGAGCCGTCGGATCGTCTTCCGACGCGCTTTTTTGGGCAACCAGCAATACCTGTTTGTCGGTCGCCATGGCCTTTTCCAGGGCTTCGATCGACTTTTCCCGACCAACGAATAAAGGGATCACCATATGGGGATAAACAACCACGTCCCGCAGTGGCAGCAGTGGGATTTCGCTGTTTAACAGTTCTGGGGTATTCGGCATTCGAACCTCTGAATGATCAGTGCCAATCCTTGGGTCGACGTATATCAGCTAAGGTGGGGGCGCGCTGAAAGGATTGCAAGTTGCCAGCGCCAACACCTGCCAAAGGGCCCGGCTGCCCCCGTGAGGCCTGTTTTAACCTTGCTGGAAACTGGAGAATAGCCTGGCTAACTCTTATCCTTGGATGACGCCGCCACTGGCTTGCTTTCCGAATTTTCATAGACCAGCAAGGGTTCCGATTCCCCCTTGATCACGGACTCGTCCACTACCACCTTGGCCACATTGTCCTCCGAGGGAATGCGATACATGGTATCGAGGAGCACTGATTCCATGATCGAGCGCAAACCGCGCGCGCCGGTTTTGCGGTCCATGGCTTTTATCGCAACAGCTCGCAAAGCGTCTTCCCGGAAATCCACTTCCACGCCTTCCATGTTAAACAGCTTAGCATACTGTTTGGTGAGCGAGTTTTTCGGCTCGGTCAAAATTTGAATAAGTGCTGCCTGATCCAACTCGTCGAGAGTGGCTATCACTGGCAAGCGACCGACGAATTCGGGGATCAGTCCATAGCGGACCAAATCTTCCGGCTCCAGATCGCGCAGTGTCTCCCCCACATTTTTACTGTCGGTTTTGCTTTTCACTTCCGCGCTAAACCCGATGCCGCCCTTCTCGGAACGCTCGCGAATGATCTTGTCGAGCCCGGCAAAAGCACCGCCGCAAATAAAGAGGATATTGCCGGTATCAACTTGCAGGAATTCTTGTTGTGGGTGCTTGCGTCCGCCCTGTGGTGGCACCGATGCCACAGTGCCTTCGATCAGTTTCAGCAGGGCTTGTTGAACGCCTTCGCCGGATACATCACGGGTAATCGAGGGGTTGTCTGACTTGCGGGAAATCTTATCAATTTCGTCGATGTACACAATGCCCTGTTGAGCCTTCTCCACATCGTAATCGCACTTCTGCAAAAGCTTTTGAATGATGTTTTCAACATCTTCGCCAACGTAACCCGCCTCGGTCAAGGTTGTCGCATCGGCAATGGTAAATGGCACATTCAGCAGTCGTGCCAGAGTCTCGGCCAGCAGTGTTTTACCGCTACCGGTGGGGCCTACCAGCAAAATGTTGCTCTTGCCGAGTTCCACATCTTCCTTGTCCTTTTTCTTTTCACCAATGCGCAAACGCTTATAATGGTTGTAGACCGCAACCGCTAGTACTTTCTTGGCGCGGCTTTGCCCTATGACGTACTGATCGAGAATATCGGAAATTTCGTGAGGGGTGGGCAGGCGATCCGAAGCACTTTCACTGGCGTTCTCTTGAATCTCTTCCCGAATGATGTCGTTGCACAAATCGACACATTCGTCACAGATAAAGACGGAGGGACCTGCAATCAGCTTACGTACCTCATGCTGGCTTTTCCCACAAAAGGAGCAGTACAACAGCTTGCCGTTGTCGTCCCCATTTTCGTTACTGCGATCGGTCATCAAATCACTCCGTCAAACTAATACCGGTCTAAAGTGTCTGTCTTTAAGATGCTAGGTTTTGGGCGACTTTTCAAGCCCCTGTTTCCATGGTTTCACCCCCTCAGTTCCACCGAAGTCCGATCTGACCGGGCGCAATCCTTGAACAACTTGGCAAAAAAATGGGCAAAAAACGCGCCGTTTCAACCTCGCGCCGGTAAGCAAGCCCCGAGATGACCGTCGTCTTCGCCAAGAAAGCGAAACGACAATGGCCGTATCGGTCACGCTTTACCCGCGTGCCTTTCCATGGCCGCATACTCTGTAGTTTAGTCTTTGATTCGACTTGAATGAGCCGAATTCAATCAAAAAATGCTAATTCCCACGACCTTTTCACTCAAATAGGCGGTTTTTTGCCCACTTCATCAGGCGCTTTTGAGCGGCCCCGGGCGATGGCTCAGTACTTCGTCCACCAGGCCGTATTTCTTGGATTCCTCGGCTGTCATAAAATGGTCGCGCTCGGTTTCAGTGGTTATCTGCTTGACCGTCCGCCCGGTATGATGGGCCATCAACTCGTTCAAGCGCTCACGGATTTTGAGAATCTCCTGAGCGTGAATGTGGATATCCGAGGCCTGCCCCTGGGCACCGCCGCTGGGTTGATGAATCATGGTCCGGGCATTAGGCAGGCAAATCCGCTTGCCCGTGGCGCCGGCGGCCAGCAAAAATGCGCCCATACTGCAGGCTTGGCCAACGCACATAGTACTGACATCGGGTTTGACGAATTGCATGGTGTCGTAAATCGACAGACCCGCCGTGACGGAACCACCTGGAGAGTTAATATACAAGTGGATGTCCTTGTCGGGATTTTCCGCTTCGAGAAACAACATCTGTGCCACAATCAGATTGGCCATATAGTCTTCCACTTGACCGACCAGAAATATGATTCGTTCCTTCAACAGCCGCGAATAGATGTCGTAGGAGCGTTCGCCACGCGCTGTTTGTTCAACAACAATTGGCACGCCAATGTTAAATACGTTCGGCGCGGAATTCATGTGATCAAAATTTGCCATGTTCGTTGTATTTTCCTTGATTGTGAGAAGGTCGGGATGGGCTAAGGCCACTTACGAGCACCAGGGCTTACGAGAAGGCGTCGCGGCTCAGCAAAAGCTTAAACCGAGATCACCGATTACGCCACCTGTTCCATCATTTGGCATAGGGGCCTTTTTGTCGTGATATGGGCGCTCGTACAGAACCAAAGGCCATTTTATGAGCTACTTGCTCCTGCGAGCTAAGCGTGTCCTACTTTACGCAACTGCTCGCCAAATGGCACGACCAGCAGGCAACCAGCTATTGCTGTTGTTGCTGTCGCTCCATCAACTTCTCGTAGCTCGTGCTTTCCTCGGTGACCTTGGCACTGGATAAAATGTGGTCAACTACTTGGTCTTCCAGGATCATGGCCTCGATATTGGCTTTGGCTTCACGGTTGCTTGAATAATATTGAATCACCGCTTCCGGCTCGTGGTAGGTGGCGGCCAGCTGCTCAATGGCCTCACGGACCTTTTCCTCTTCCGGTTTCATTGCTTGCACCTTGATAATCTCACCGACTAGTAAACCCAGAGCGACGCGCTTTTTGGCTTGTTCCTCGAACATGCTGTCCGGCAGCAGCGAGGCGGCATCGAAATTTTTTGCCGCGTCGCCAAACTGCTGTAGCATCTGCTTGCGCATGTTGTCAATTTCGTTGGCAATCAGCGCGTTTGGCAACTCAATGTCGCCGGCCTCGTATAGCGCATCCAGCGCTTGGTTTTTCACCTGTGATTTTTGCGCCTTGTTCAGCTCACGCTCCATGTTGCTTTTCACCTCCACCTTGAATGCGTGGACCCCACCTTCTTCAACGCCGTATTTTTTCATGAACTCAGCATCGACTTCGGGCAACTTCTGTTCCGATACTTTGTGCACTGTGACATTGAACTCTACCGCCGCACCTTTCAGTTCCTCGGCGTGGTAATCTTCCGGGAAAGTGAGAGGCAATTTCTTTTCCTGGCCTGCCTTCATACCGACGATGCCGTCCTCAAAACCGGGAATCATGGAATTTGAACCAAGCACCAGGGTTTGGTTTTCCGCCTGGCCGCCGGCAAATTCTTCGCCGTCGTTTTCTCCGCCGACTTTGGTGCCCCGGTAATCGATGAGAACCTGATCACCGTCTTGTGCCGGTCGATCCACTTCTTCCCAGCTTGCCTGTTGCGTGCGCAGGTTTTCTATCATCTTGTCCACGTCGCTGTCTTCGACACTGGCAATAGGTTTACTAATGGAGAACGACGAATAATCGGGGAGTTGCACTTCCGGATAGACTTCGATGGTCGCCACATATTCCAGGTCTTCACCTTCGGTGTTCTTGGTTGTATCGATGCTCGGCATTCCCGCCGGATTGATCGCTTCCTGTTGCAGGGCTTCAAAGTAAGTGCGATTGATGACTTCACCCAACACTTCCTGCCGGACGCCTTCACCAAACCGCTGCTTGACCACTTTAAAGGGCACTTTGCCGGCACGAAAACCGTTGATCCGCACCTTCTTGGCCGCATCCCGAAGACGCTTTACAACTTCACTGTCAACCTGCTCGGCGGGAACGCCAATGGTAATGCGGCGTTCTAGGCCGGAGGTAGTTTCGACGGAAACCTGCATGTTATTCCTCGTGATTTTCTGGGAGCGTATTGTTCCGATTCAGCTGGCTCGGCAATTATCTGACAATTATCCAACTGACAATGTATTCGGCGTTTCCCTGTAGCGTGGTGCGGTCGGAGAGACTTGAACTCTCACACCTTTCGGCACCAGAACCTAAATCTGGCGTGTCTACCAATTCCACCACGACCGCAATAACCTCGGCGACAACGCGGATCGCCAAGGGCAAATAGAACTAAGTGATTGATTCCCCAGGATTAAATTACAATCTAACCATGGCTCGGTGAGAAGGGCGGGAGATTGTGCCACAGTCACCGAGGAGGTTCAACCGAGAGGGCTCCGAGATCGGATGGGCTTGGCCAACAGAGCTATAGCGTCGCGGCTCGGGTCGCCACGCAACACGAGATTGCCGGTTTGGG
>JBBDIU010000106.1:0-18178 GCA_040880205.1 Cellvibrionaceae bacterium | reverse complement strand
ACCACCAATACCAAACAAACTGAACGCAATCCCAGTCGCCAGTATGCGCCAAACTCTGTTAAGCCGGGATCCAACCATTACTTTAGGACCACTGCCAGTAATCCCGCCTAGCCGATAGCAACAGCGGATCGGGCGACTCGGTGAGTAAATAACGCAAAAACCTCAGAGTCTGCGGTTCCTGCGAATTCTCTGTCGGGGGCGCGGGCGCAACGACTTCCTCCGCACCGCACATTCTCAAGCTCAACGGGATCCCGTCGCTACTCGAAGTAGTCACTATGAAGGCTGCGGCATAGGGCAAACCGGGTCCACAATCGAATTCGGCGTAGTCAGCTGGCAAGGGTGCATCGTAGATCACGCACAAGGCCTCCGAAACGCGCTGCTCGGCAAGGATCAAGCGGGTTTCGAGCAGTGCCATACTGAGGTCTTCATTGCCCAGCGCAAGCGCGCTCACTGGACTTGTGTCGCCTCGCGCTATGGACCATATCCCGCCGATGGCATTGTGGACGGAGAGGCTGAAACGGGTGGGCGAAAGCTCGTGGCCCCTGGCCAAGTCCTTGAGCATGGCCACCGTGCGCTCCAGCTCACCGTGCCGGCTACAGAAAAGGCTCGGCAAAGCACCGTTTTCACGCAACAGCGGCCAGGCCACGGACAGAGCCATTTTACCCATGGGACTCAGCCGGCGCCGCAACAGGGGCGGAATCTCCTGCACAGCGGGACTTTCGCCAACCAGCGGGCTCTTAACTCCCGCTTGCCAGTCCTGCCAATCCTGCCGGGTTGTGATACCAGGCATCCAGGCGGCCCAGCGCTTAATCGTGAGTTGAATGGTGCCCACAAAACCTCAAAGCTGATCGATAGAGACAGGATAGGCTAAATATCCCTCGGGGGCCTCTGTCATGACAAGGGGCGTATTCTAGCGGGTACCCTTGGTGAAGCAAGCTGGGAGGCGGGCAACCACGGCCGCAAGAAGGTGAAACAGCACCGCTACTACTGCGAGCCCGAATATTTCACCAAAACGCTCGGAATACAACTGCAATGCAGTGTTTTCGGGCATTCCAGCTTTGCGGTGGGCGACGTAAGGTCACCTCCGTGTGACCTGCCCTGCGGGCGCTTCGCGTCCCAAAGTGTTCCCGACACTTTGTCAGTCGCGAAGCGCGACCGCCACGGATGGCGGAAGTGCTGAAAACGCAGGAGCGGTTTTCAACCTCACAAGACCTGAGTCCGGCGCCATCAAATTGGCATTTGGTGAAACATTCGGGCTAGTATATGCGCCCAGCCCGGTGACGGCGGCCAGATCCAATGATTCTTAACGCGCGGCCACTTGAATTGACGGAATAGACTATACGATGATGCTCGCGGGCGCCTCCCACGCATCTCAAGCCACGGCTTTCGGGTCCAATTCCAACCCCGAGCCACACGAATGAGGATTTCCCATGCGCATCGCACTACTCGCCTTGACCGTTCTCCTCCTGGTTGGCTGCGGCAGCAGTGAGCCACCCGCCTCGACCCCCTATAAACCCACGACCGAGATGATCGACACTATGAACTGGATATTGGATCCGGCGGCGGATGTCATTTGGGGTAATGCGGGCTGGGTGATAACCGAGGAAGGCGAACAAGAATTGTTTCCCCGCACCGATGAGGAATGGAACAAGGTGCTCCATGCCTCCGCCATGGTCGCCGAATCAGGTAACCTGCTGATGATGCCCGGAAGGGAAAACGGAGCCGACGGGCGCGGGGCGGACTGGATGGTTTACTCCCAGGCGATTGTGGATGTGGGTAACCAATTGATCGCAGCGTCGCAACAACAGGACAAGCAGGCGATCTTCGATCTGGGGGGCGACCTATATCGCATCTGCGTTGCTTGCCATCAGCGCTATGCCTATCCGGACGAAGAATAAAATAGTATAAGAGCCAGTTATTGATGAAGATCAATAGGATCGTCTTCGTTGTTGCGGCATTGCTGCTGCCGGGCTTACTGTTGCCGGAAATGCTGTGGGCGCATAATATTTCCGATAATAATGCGCAGTTTATTGAGGGCGTTGAAGGTGCAGCCATTGCCCCTTTCATGTATCTGGGGGCCAAGCATATGGTCACGGGCTACGATCATTTGCTATTTTTGGTCGGAGTCATATTTTTTCTGTACAAATTACGTGACGTGGTGCTCTATGTCACCCTGTTCACCATTGGCCACAGCGTCACGCTGTTGCTTGGGGTGCTCGGCGGGCTACAGGTTAACGCCTACCTTATCGATGCGGTTATCGGCTTTTCGATCGTCTATAAAGCCTTTGAAAATATGGGCGGCTTTAAAAAACTGCTTGGGGTTCAACCCAACACCAGGATTGCGGTACTTGTGTTCGGCTTGTTCCACGGGCTGGGACTGGCTACCAAGCTTCAGGAATTCTCGTTGTCCAAGGACGGGCTGGTGGCCAATATTGTGAGTTTTAATATCGGCGTCGAAATCGGGCAGATACTGGCATTGACCGCTATTCTGCTACTGCTATGGCAATGGCGGCGACGGCCGAGCTTTGTCAAGCATGCGTTCCTGGCCAATACCTTGCTCATGACAGGTGGCTTTGCGCTGGCGGGTTATCAACTGGCTGGCTACTTTGCTGCTGCGTGAACGAATACATTTTTTCACCGACTGTTTTTTCACCGACTGTGACAGCACATGAATAACTATACTGAAAGCGAAGTGAGCGCCTCTCCCAGGCAAATCGTCATCGGCAGCCTTGCCGCCCTGGGCGTCGCCGCCGTACTGCTGGTCACGGCCGTTTTGCCGGCGGAATTCAACATCGATCCACTGGGTACCGGCAAGCTGTTGGGCATTACCGGCATGTCGGAAGCCCAGCAAGTGGGAGCGCTCAATTTGCAGCCGAACGCTTACCATCAGGACAGCTACCAAATTGTCCTGGCTCCCTACGAATCGGTGGAATACAAGTATCGGCTGGAAGAAGGTGCAACACTACTGTTCGACTGGCGTGCCAGCGGGGACTTGGTTTTTGATATGCACTCGGAACAAGACGGCGTCGATCCCTACGAGTATTCCCCTTCATTTGATCAGGGGAGCGACGGAGGAGTCCGAGGTTCGTTTACCGCACCTTTTTCCGGCGTTCACGGGTGGTTTTGGGAAAATCGCAGCAGCCGCGATGTGACTCTGGAACTCACGACCGCAGGCTTTTACAGCGCCGCCACGGAATATGGGCAAAACTATCAAAATGAGAAAGCATTTTCCGAGGCTAAGTAGACCCCAAGGATGCGGCATTACCAAAATTAACCA
The DNA here is from genome assembly GCA_040880205.1 of Cellvibrionaceae bacterium. Lineage (GTDB taxonomy): Bacteria > Pseudomonadota > Gammaproteobacteria > Pseudomonadales > Cellvibrionaceae > WACF01. The sequence continues at coordinate 14,901 of JBBDIU010000106.1, read as the reverse complement.
ATCATTACCCCCTTTGGATCATAAAGGACGGTAAAGTTTTGAACAAATAAAGTTCGGATTCCATCATCTTAAAATGAAATTGGAAGTCCGCGCGGATATTTAGAGGAGACACAATCGCGTGATAAATGAACTGCTATTGAGTTTTGCTGAATGGCTGGGTAGCCAGCCGGCCAGCCAGTCGCTGATCGGCTCTTTCTATATGTGGAACTGGATAGAGTCGACTCATGTACTGACCTTGATGGTTTTTCTCGGCATGCTGTTTATGATCGATTTGAGAATGCTGGGCTGGTCGTTCACTGACGTACCAGCCAGCAAGCTATCAGCCCAGTTGAATATTCCCATGCTTATCGGTTTCGGTATCATGGTGATAACCGGACTCGTACTGTTTTACGCCAACGCTGTTCACGAAACCCAAAGCATTTGGTTTCGATTCAAGATGATAGCGCTGCTGGCCGCCGGCATCAATGCCTGGCTTTTTCACCGGGCGCTAAACGCGTCAATCGGCACCTGGGATCGCGATCCGGTCCCGCCCAAACGCATTCGGGTCGGTGCCGGCATGTCGCTGGGGCTTTGGGCGCTGGTCGTGGTGATGGGACGACTCATGGCCTACGACTGGTTCGACTGCACCACCCCCCAGTCCGACTTCATCAACTGGGCGGTCGGGTGCAACGTTCAGTAATGCCTAAACGGCGCAAAATTCAATTTTCCGAATGCAATATTTGCAGGAGTTCCTAATGGAGCTATTAGTTTTTTTTGAATGGTTGGAGTCATCTCTTTTGGGGCAGGCTGCCAAGTCCTACGGTGGTGTTTACGCGATGGCGCAATCGATTCATTTGCTGTCCATGGCGTTGTTGGGCGGGGCGGTGCTGACCACGGACTTGCGCCTGCTGAACGTGCTGTTTCGAGACACCCCCTCCAAGGTGGTAAGCGATAACGCGCACACTTGGTTCAAACTAGGCCTGATAGTTGTCATAATTTCCGGTATTTTCATGGTAGCGGGCGTGGCGGTAAAAGTATATTACAACAGCTTTTACTGGGCCAAAATGGCGGCCCTTCTGACCGGCATTCTTTTTGTTTTTGCCGTTAAACGCCCACTGCTACGGCAGGACCACGGGCAAACCGCGCCCTGGATTCTGAAGTCGGTTGCGTGTGCATCCATTTTGGTCTGGTTCACAGTCGCGGCCTGTGGGCGCTGGATCGGCTTCTCCTAATGGAGAGACCTGATTGCGAGACGAGAGATGAGGAACAGTATGAGTGAACAAAGTAGCGCCGCTGCAAGCAGCGGATTCAGCACCATCGAAAAGGTCGCGGCGGCAAGTTCCACGGCTATTATAATTGCCGGCCTGGTGTTCTGGATTATCCAGATCCGCGGGGTAATGGAAATGCTGGAGATGGCCTACGGTTAATAGCTTGCAACCGGGCACCGCGCCAGTTTCGAGTAACAGTAACCTTTAGCACGGCTGCAACGATTTGCGAGCGCACACAAAAAAGCCCCGCCGGAATACCGGCGGGGCTTTTTTGTGTTGCTAAATTTTACTTTTACTCGGTAGGATCGGCACCATCGTCAGGCGCACCCGTTCCAGATGAACCCATGAAAACTTTCTCGCCGTTAGCCAGGGTAATGTCACGACCGTTGGCCTTGCATTTAGGCTCGCAGACCTTGTCCTTGCTTTGGTAGCCACGCACGATCACGTCGGTACCAAGTTTTAGCGAATTTCGGTTGATGCCGTTGCGGAGCAAGGTGTTGGGAGTACCACCCTCAACCATCCAAGCAGTTACCTCGCCGTCCTCATCTTCCGCGTCAACGTGAACCCAGGAGTGGGGATTGATGAATTCCACTTTGGTGACTTTGCCCCTCAGCAGAACAGGAGAATCCGCATCAAATTCCGCCGCAAAGGCATGGTGGGCATTGACTTGGCTCAAATTGAGCAAGGCAATCGTGATCATGGCCGCGAGTGCAGCGATCTTGATTTTCATGGCATAGTCCTCTACTTAACTTTTTGGTTGCTGTCTAATTAGTTATCAATTTACGCTGTTATATTGACGCCGTTCTACGGGTTGGACCTGTTGCGCGGGAATTTCTCCCCACGTTTTACATTACTTATCCTGAAATTTACTCCCGGGCTTTTGGGTCGCCCGGTACCCGCTTATTCAACGCAAAGCGGGTACCAGCCAGTCCAAGCTATTAATCCAAGGGGTTTTTACGCAGGTGGCCGTACATCAGTTCTTCCACAAATTCGACACATTTGAACTGTTGCAGCTCCGCGTCCTTGCCGGCCATTTTGTAGAGCGTTGTCTGGATTTTCCAGGGCTGGGTGAAAACGTCCGGGTTTTCAATAGTCGCTTCGTAGTTCGCGGTGTTGGGCCCGGTTTGGGTATAACGTTCAGTGACCGTGGCGCCGTAACCAATGAAGTTACCGGCCCGGTCCAACCAGGTTTCGCCATTCTGGGCGGTGACCTCGATAACCAGGGTGTCGCCTTCCCAGCGCGCCCAAGACTGGCCCATCCAGGAGTCGATAGGCGCTTCGCCCGGGTCTTCCAGCATGATATTGCGAACCGCGCCGGCGTATTCGTAGGCGAAGAAGAGCGCATCGTCATTGTGGAAAATCTGGAAGCCGTAAGGCATGTAATTGGCGCGTGGAACACCCGGCAAATAGCATTTGATTTCCGGGTCGCGCTCCAGATAGTTCTCGCGATTCTCATTGCGCTGAGCGAACGCATCATCTTTATAGGGAATTTCACCACCTACCACAATACCGGGGCTGGCCGGCACCGCGCCCACGGCGCCCAGCGCAACGACTTCCTTGGCCGGTACCGGCACGAACGGGCCTTCGCGGAAGGCCAGCGCGGCGCGCGCGGAATGCGGCTCAATATCGTAATTATCGCGACCGGAGGCTTGCCAAACGCCGTTGAAATCCGGCTTTCCGCTGGGCAGGCGCTTGGGTTCATAGTCTTCTGCAAAGGTCGATGTGGCTGCCAACAGGGCGGCTGACGCCAAACTCAGGAATAAAATTCCTTTACGGAAAGGGTGCTTAAGCATATGCATTCTCTCTTTGGTAGTAGACTGCTTTGTGTTATCGCTCTGTATTATCGCTCTTCTTTCAAGCTGGTTTTTTCAAACTGACTCGGTCAACCAAAACGTTTTCAGGGAGCCCCTGGATTATACGGTGTTTAGGCCGGCAAACGGCGTAAACAGTCGGCTAATTGCGACCTTGCCACCGATTCGGCGATGTCCGAAAATAGGATACCCCTCGGTCAGGCGGTGATGTTAGCGGATCATACCTTGTTTCGCAAAGCGCGGCTAAGGCTAACAACATAACTTAACCAAGCCCCAAGAGCACTCATTATCCGCTTTTATGGGGCTTGCGAAAGTGGCGTGGACCGCGTTATTGGGGACCAGTAGAATGGCGGTTTCCTCCAGGCAACGGGTCTCCTCGTGAAGTCCACTCTCGAACAATGGCGCATGTTCACCGCGGTGGTTGAATACGGTAGTTTTGCCAAGGCTGCCGAGGCCATCCACAAAAGCCAGTCCAGTATCAACACCGCCGTTCACAAGCTTCAAGATTCATTGGGCGTGGAATTGTTGCGGATTGAGGGGCGCCGCACCCTGCTGACCGAGGCCGGGGCTTTGCTGCTGCGGCGCGGAAAACTGGTGTTGGAGGATGTGCAACGCCTGGAAGCGGTTGCCGCCAGCCTTGCCCAGGGCGAAGAAGCCGTGCTCAAGGTGGCGGTGGACAGTATCTATCCCGGCGAGCGTCTGTACCGGGCCTTCGACCAGTTGAACGAGCGTTTTCCCCACCTGCGCATCGAACTCATCGAGACTATTCTGTCGGGCAGTAATGAGCTGTTGCTAGCGGGAGAGGTGCCCATCGCCATATCCCCCAATGCGCCGCCCGGCTATCCAACGGAAAGCCTGATACGCCTCGAATTCGTCGCGGTGGCGGCGGCCGTTCACCCACTGACCGCTTCCGCGACTGAAATCAGCCACGAGGATCTCAAAGCCCATCGGCAAATTGTCTGTCGCGACTCGGCGCTCAAGGAAAAGGTGGATTCGGGCTGGCTAAAAGCCGAGCAACGCTGGACAGTGTCCACCATGGATACCTCCATCGACCTTATCCGGCGGAGTTTCGGCTACGCCTGGCTGCCGCGCCACCGCATTGCCGAGTTGCTCGACAGCGGACAGCTCCGCGAACTGCCGCTCGCGGTGGGCCGCACGCGCACGGCGGAACTGTTGCTGGTGATCAGCGACGAGGACAAGCTGGGACCGGCGGCGCGCTGCTTTGTCCAGGCTATTCGCTCCTTCAAGGATAAGCCCTCGAAATAACCGCTACCTAGTTTCCATCCTGAAATGACATCCCTGTCATTTCGCGCCACTTGTTCCAAGAAAAGGCAAGAAAAAGTGCGATTTTTCTTTGCTCGCAAAATCAAGCGCTTAGGCGCTCGATTTTGGCGGTGCATCCTTGCACCGCGCGTCCATAAACGGAGTTTCTGGACGGGCACTAACTAAGCCCGATTAAAGCGATCCACCCGTACAATGAGCTTGTCCAGCAAGGCATCCAGGGCGGCTAGTGCGCTGGCGTCCACCAGATTGCCAGTTCGATCAAAGGCTTCACCGTAGGCAGCGACGGCAAGCTGCGAGCCCATCACATCCACGCCAATATTGCCAAGCAACATGCGCAAAGGCACCAGCCCACGCAACCCGCCCAGCTTGCCGCCGGATGTGGCACTGAGTGCCGCTATCTTGGTAGCGAAGGCGACCAAGGCGACTTCGTCGCTCCGTTCGGGGCGGGAAATCCAATCAATGCTGTTCTTCAGTAGCGGCGACAGCGAACTGTTGTATTCCGGCGAGGCGATGAACAAGCCCTGGTGTTCGATAAAGACCTGCTTCAATTTTTTTGCGTTTTCCGGCAAACCTTCCGACGCTTCCAGATCACCGTCATAGATGGGCATCGGATAGTCGGCCAAGTCGATGAAGCTGGCGTCGGCGCCTTTTTCCAGGGCCAGCGAGTAGGCGTGCCGGGCGAGTTTTTTGTTCATGGACTCCTTGCGTGCGCTGCCAGCCAGGAAAAGTATTTTACCGTTCATGATTGCGACTCCGTTTAAAGTGTCATTTTAGTTGTAGCCATTGTAGTGCTCGCCCTTGTAAATAAAATCGCGTTGTTTAGGACTATACATTCGCTTTTGTCGAAGCGAGGCGTTCGTGAACCGTCATTCGGCAAAGCCGAACGATTTGTCCCACTAATTGCCATAGTTAGCCGGGACCTATCGATTACAATGAGTCGCAAGTAAATGCTAGCGAGGACGGTAGAATGGGATTGTTGGTCAAGGGTGAATGGCGCGATCAGTGGTACGACACCGACGGCAACAAAGGTAAATTTGTTCGCGAGGAAGCTCAGCTGCGCAACTGGATCACCGCCTCCGGCGAGGCCGGCCCCACTGGCAAGTCAGGTTTTAAGGCGCAAGCGAATCGCTACCACCTTTACGTTTCACTGGCCTGCCCGTGGGCTCATCGAACGCTTATTTTCCGCCGCCTGAAAAATCTGGAGGATTTGATTGACGTTTCAGTCGTCAGTCCATTGATGCTGGACAAGGGCTGGACCTTTAGCACCGAGGAAGGCAGCAGTGGCGACAAGCTCTACGACTCCCGCTTCCACTACCAACTTTACACCCGACACGACCCCAATTATTCGGGGCGCTGCACGGTACCGCTGTTATGGGACAAGAGAAATGAAGAGATCGTCTCCAATGAATCCTCGGAAATCATTCGCATGTTCAACGGCGCCTTCGACACTATTACCGGCAACACTCTGGATTTCTATCCCGAACCTCTACGCCAGGATATCGATACCATCAATGAACTCGTGTACCACAACATCAACAACGGCGTGTACAAAGCGGGATTTGCCACGAACCAATTGGCCTACGAAGAAGCCTACGGAAAGCTGTTCGAAGCGCTGGACCTAGTGGAAGGGATGCTTTCCACTTACCGCTACTTGACTGGGAAGCAAATTACCGAGGCGGATTGGCGCTTGTTCACCACCTTGATTCGCTTTGATTTAGTGTACCACGGTCATTTCAAATGCAATCGCCAGCGTTTGGAGGATTTCCCCAACCTGTCAAACTATCTGCGCGACCTATACCAGCACCCGGGCGTGGCAGACACGGTAAACTTCGATCATATCAAACGGCATTATTATTATAGCCATCCCATGATCAATCCAACCCGGATTGTACCGGCGGGGCCGGAAATTGATTATATGCGGGAGCATGATAGGCACGAGATCGGAGTCGCTAGTCGCTAGTCAAAGCGTAACGCGGCGCTGACAAACGTCAATGCGCGCAATTTGTTTTTTGTTTTTGGATTTTGGATTTGACTAGCGATTAGCGACTAGAGACTAGAGACTTCTTTTCAAGCCTCCGCCAGCAGGTTTGACTTAACCAGCTGGCCCGCCGCCGCGACCGCCACCGTGTTACGCCCACTGCGTTTGGCCGTATACAAGGCTTGATCACAGCGGCGCAGCCAGCTGTCGCGGCTATCTCCCTTCATCAGACCGCTGACGCCACAGCTCACGGTGACTTGGGAGTTCTTTAACAACGGTGAATCACTAATGAACAGTCGCAACTCTTCGCCCAAGGCTTTGGCCTGATTTTCCGACGTGTCGGGAAGAATGATAATAAATTCCTCGCCGCCGGAACGACAAACACTGTCCAGCACTCGCACACGCGATTTAATAAGGTCGACGATGTCAATCAATACAGTGTCGCCCACGCTGTGTCCAAATTCATCGTTGATTTTCTTGAAGTGATCTATGTCGAGCGCAATCATTGCGGCATTAGTGCGTATTCTCTTGCGCCTTTCGATAAGCTCGTCAATTTTTGTGTCCATGTAGCGGCGGTTGAAAGCGCCGGTCAGGTGGTCGGTAACCGTCAGTTTTTTCAATTCTTCATATTGCCGCTCCAACATGGCGGCGGCGATATTGAAGAAAACGCCCGTGGTCAGCAGGGTTGCGCCAATCCTGAAGGTTGTCTCGATAGGCAGGGACACATAAGAGCTGGCACAAACGCCGACGTAAAAAACAGTGACCATTTGTATGGCCAGGCGACGCTCGTGTACCCAGTACAAGGCCAGCATGGTGGGGAAAGCCCAATACGCACCGACCGCACCCAGTTCATGAATAATAATGACAACATTGATGATATAGAAAAACGATATCAAGGTGGGGCTTACGTAAAAACGGTTGTGTTTTCTGAAGTGGAAAACGTTGATAATGCATAGAATTGCCGTGGCCAGTGGCGGAATCGCCAGCAGAAACTGACCACGAAACAATGCCCAAACGGAAAATGGCGCAACCAAAAAGCCGATTACGCTATAAATTTGATAGGCCATTACCTCGCGGTAATTGGCTTTCAGTTCGATCATGGACCTCGCCCCGCCCCCGTACAGAGGCTCCTTGTCGCTAAGACTCCAGTATTCGTAGGCGGCTCATCCCACGATAATCGTCGGGTGATCATAGCGAAGTAAGGAAACGTTCGCCCGCTGCCGCAATGGATACTGCCCCAGGATAATAAAGTTGTTATTCAAATGAAGCCATCGGATGAAAGGCCGATCGTCCAAACAATCATGCAGTCAGAACCCCGTAGCCGGGGCATGGCACTGTCGACCGGTTCCACACCCGTTCGCGCGTCCGAGGGCTACGAGCCCCGGGCCAGTCGCAAATATTGGCGCACGTGGAACATTGGCAAGAATACGTATCCCACGCGCCGAAGGGAACCACGTCACACTTGATCCCGGACCAGCGGCAGCAAGATGGGACTGACCATAATTACCCGTGCGCGTCCCCTAACCCCCCAGGCCCCCCACCTCGGACTCCCCCAGGGTAATGATAGACATTCTTATTTTATGCCGGTCGGTGGAACATCCCGACGGACTAACCCGGCGGCGGCGACCCGACGCCCGCATCATTACTCCCGCACCATGGCCAGCTACTCGGCCCGCAAACCCGCATTGACTCACTCGGAGACGCTGCCTACCATGCATCCCCATTCCATACATTCCGGTTTAACGCGAATAACTTGCCATGCTTGAAAGGATTGCCACGACCAACCTAATCGCCATTGACAACAAATGCAGCCGCTGCACGGGCGCGAAATGTTGCCAGTACGTGACCGAGCGCTTGGAAACACCGCGTTCGATCGCCGACTTCGATCACTTGCTGTGGCAAATTTCCCACAAGCTGGCGCATATCTACAAGGACTGCGAGGGGTGGTACTTATTGTTCGTCAGCGAGTGCCAACACCTGCAACCCAACGGGATGTGTGGCATTTATGAGACGCGTCCCATGATTTGCCGGGAACACAGCAACGAGGACTGCGAGTTCGACCTCAGCATTGCCGATAGCAGTGAACTGTACTTTCGCGACTATCGGGACCTGGACACCTACTGCCGCAAACGTTTTAAAACCTGGGACAAGCGCTACGACAAACTGGCGTGAACGGTCCAGCGCCGTCTAATCGATGACCATTAACGAATAACGTGTCGGGATAAACATCATGGCTTACCTTCTATCCATCGATCAGGGGACCACCAGTTCACGGGCCATTGTTTTTGATACGGAGACACACAATTTCACCACCGCCCAACAGGAATTCCCCCAGCACTTTCCCCACGACGGCTGGGTGGAGCACGATCCGGTGGATATTTGGGAAACAGTGCGTGCTAGCGTTGTTACCGTGCTGCAAAAAGCCGACCTGGGACCGCAACAGATTACCGCTATCGGCATTACCAATCAGCGCGAAACAACCCTGGTCTGGGACCGCCAAAGCGGCGAGCCCATCTACAACGCCATCGTCTGGCAGGACCGGCGCACCAGCGACTATTGCCGGCAACTCATCGAGCAAGGCCACGAACGCCGGCTGCAAGAAAAGACCGGCCTGATCGTGGACCCCTACTTTTCCGCGAGCAAAATCCACTGGTTACTCGAAAACGTGGCCGGCGCCCGGGAAAAAGCCGCGCGCGGCGAATTGGCATTTGGCACGGTCGACAGCTACCTGTTATGGAAACTCACTGATGGCCAAGTGCATAAGACCGACGCTACCAACGCCTGCCGCACCGCCTTGTTTAACATTCACAGTCAGCAATGGGATGACGATCTCCTAAAACTTTTCAATATTCCCGCCAGCCTGATGCCCGACGTGTGCGACTGCGCCAGCGACTTTGGCCTTACTGCCAAGCATTGGTTTGGTCATGAAATACCGGTCCTGGCCATGGTCGGTGATCAACAAGGCGCCCTGGTCGGCCAAGCCTGCTTTGCCGAAGGGATGGCCAAAAGTACCTACGGGACCGGCTGTTTTTTTGTATTGAATACCGGCGAAAAACCCCTGCAATCCGAACACAAACTGCTGACCACCGTAGGCTATCGGCTGAAGGGCAAGGTGACCTACGCCCTGGAAGGCAGCATCTTCGTCGCCGGCGCCGCCATTCAATGGTTGCGCGATGGCCTGCACTTGATTGAAAGCGCCGGCGAGACGGAAGCGTTGGCTCAACAAACGCGGGCGGATCACGGTGTGTTTTTAGTGCCCGCCTTTACCGGCCTCGGCGCCCCCTATTGGGACCCGCAGGCACGCGGCGCCATTTTCGGCCTGACCCGGGACACCGGCATCAGGGAAATTGTCAGCGCCGGTTTGCAATCGGTCTGCTACCAAACCAAGGACCTGCAAAAGGCCATGGAGAACGACGGCCTGCGCCCCACCACACTGCGGGTGGATGGCGGCATGGTGGCCAACAATTGGCTGCTACAATTTTTGGCCGACATGCTCGGCGCGCGGGTGGACCGGCCCACCATTATCGAAACCACCGCACTGGGCGCCGCTTATCTGGCGGGTCTGCAAGCCGGTGTCTTCAACTCGCTGGATGAAATTGCCAAGCGCTGGCGCCTGGACCGGGAATTCACTCCCCAATGGCCCAAGGAACAACGCGACCGCTTCTACGCCGGCTGGCTGGATGCCGTGGAACGCGTGCGAACCACTCGATAGTTCCGCGGTTAAAAGCTGTCACCCGGTTGTGCATGGGACCCGCACAAATCCGTTACAATAATTTTTTTACTATTTTGCTGCCTTCAACGCCGCAGGAGTTACACGTTTTATGAGCAAAGTATTGGAAGGTATACGGGTTCTGGATTTCGGCCGCTATATTGCCGGCCCATTTTGTGCCGCGTTGCTGGCCGACATGGGTGCCGAAGTGATTCGCATCGAACGGATCGAAGGCGGCGAGGATCGCTACACCTCGCCGGTGGCCGAGGACGGCACCGGCGCCGCCTACATGCAGATGGGCCGCAACAAACTGGGCATGACGCTTAACCCGATCAAACCGGAAGGCAAGGAAGTGGTGAAACGCCTGGTGGAAACCGCCGACGTGGTCATCGCCAACTTGCCGCCGCAAACCCTCAAAGCCATGGGAGTGGACTACGACAGCCTCACAGTCATTAAACCCGACATCATTCTCACCTGGATCTCCACCTTCGGCCAGGGCGGCCCCTATTCCAATCGCCTGGGTTTCGACGGCCTGGGCCAGGCCATGTCCGGTGCCATGCACCTGACCGGCCCCAAGGAGCAACCGGTTAAGGCAGCGGTCAATTACGTGGACTTCGGCACTGCCTGTCTGAGCGCTTTCGGCACCATGGCGGCGTTAATGGAGCGAGAAAAAACTGGCAAGGGCCAGATCGTCGAAGCCTCCCTCTACCGAACCGCCTTGAACTTTGCCGGCAACTTCCTCACCGAGCAGAGCGTACTGGGACTCAACCGCCACGGCACCATGAATCGACTGCAAATGTGCGCCCCCGGCGATACCTTTCAAACCAGGGATGGCTGGGTCCTGGTGCAAACAGTGGGTTTCGCCATGTTCGAACGCTGGGCGAAACTCATGGGGGAAGAACACTGGCTGGAAGACCCCCGCTTTAAGGACGATATTTCCCGTGGCGACAATGGCGAGGTGGTCAGCGCCCGCTTGGCCGACTGGTGCCTGGAACGAAGCACCGCCGAAGTGCTGGCCTCCTTTGAGGAATCCAAACTGCCCGCCGGCTCGGTCTACGACTTGCAACAAGCCCTGGACGACGAACACGCCCAGGCCATCGGCGCCTTCACATCCCTGGCCTATCCCGGCACCCCACAAACACCTCTGGTTGCCAACACCCCCATCAGTCTTTCGCGAACCCCGCCGTCCATTGAAAAACGCGCGCCCACCCTGTCTGAACATACCCAACAAATCATGATCGAATTGGGCTATTCTGACGCCGAAATCGCCGAATTGCGCGAAAAAAGAATTATCTAGTCAGAACGGACAATCGGAACTCAGAATCGCCAGATACGAGTTGGGCGCAGGGGACGCCCTGCGGCAAACCTGCCAAAGGCACCACCCGAACGTAGGTTTACAGTTTCAACAACACACAAAAAAAACCAGCACGGTTGAAAAAATCCATGACCCACGAAGATACCCTGATACTACCCCATAGGGGCGATCAAATCCTCGGCCATCCCCGGGGTCTTTACGTCTGTTTTTTTACCGAAATGTGGGAACGCTTCTCCTTTTACGGGATGAAGTATCTGTTGCTCCTGTACCTAACCAAGTACCACTTGTTTAGCGACAGTGAAGGCCTCGACGTACTCGGGAGTTATGCCGGGCTGGTCTACGCCATGCCGGTGATCGGGGGCTTGCTGGCCGACCGTTATCTCGGTATGCGCAAATCGGTTGTTTTCGGTGGTATTTTGCTCTGCCTCGGCCATCTGGGCATGGCCTGGGAGGGTCACGCCGCCTACCTTGAAAGCGGCGAGCGAGTGCAGGACGCCCAGGCATTGCAGGTGTTCTACTTTTCCCTGGCGCTGATTATCGTCGGCGTTGGCTTCCTGAAACCCAATATCTCCACCATCGTTGGACGTCTCTATGAACCGGGCGACCCGCGCCGGGACGCGGGCTTCACCATCTTTTATATGGGCATCAATATTGGTGCCTTCATCGCAACCTTGCTGTGTGGCTATCTGGGAGAGACCTACGGCTGGCGCTATGGCTTTGGCGCCGCCGGCATCGGCATGCTGGTGGGATTGGCCACCTTTTTATACGGCCAGGACACCCTGCAAGGCCACGCCGAACCCGCCGACCCCGAACTGCTCACCAGGCCAATTGCCCCCTTCCTCAACCGCGAACGATTGATCTACCTGTGCTCCATCGCCTTCCTGTTTGTTGTCTGGATCATGATGCGGCACATTCACTGGGTCGAGTATTCACTGAACGGTTTGGCGGCGATAACCCTGGCAGCGATCATTGGCTACATACTGTTTTTCTGCAATCCCCAGGAACGCCGGCACATGACCGTATTGATGGTGCTGATCCTGTTTTCCGTTGTTTTCTGGGCGCTGTTTGAACAATCCTCCGCCTCCATGACCTTGTTCGCCGACCGAGTGGTGGACCGGGAAATTTTCGGCTTCACTTTTACCGCCTCTCAATTTGGTTCGCTAAACGCATTCTTTATTTTTACCACGGCCCCCTTGTTTTCCATTCTCTGGGTATGGTTGGCCAAAAAAGGCAGGGAGCCCAGCACCCCGGTCAAGTTTTCCCTGGGAATTGCGCAGGTGGGCTTGGGGTTCGGGGCTTTGGTTTTGGGCGCGGGTTTTGCGGCCGATGCAGGCGACGTGGGCAAGGTGGCGGCCATCTGGTTGATCCTGGCTTACTTTTTACATACCACCGGGGAATTGTGCTTGTCGCCGATTGGGCTTTCAGCCGTTACCCAGCTCTCCGTACCGCGGGTGATGGGCGTGATGATGGGAACCTGGTTCCTGGCAACGGCCTATGCGGAATTCGTGGCCGCGCAGCTTTCCAAACTGGCGTCCATCGACACGGAAGAAGGGCAGATTTATAACATTGCCGAAGCCGTGACCGTCTATGGTGATTTCTTTGAATCCATGTTGTATATCGGCCTAGGGGCGGGTTTGCTCTTACTGCTGATAAGTCCGTTCTTGAAACGAGCGATGCGAGATGAACAATAAACAATAAACAATAAACAATAAACAATAAACAATAAACAATAAACTCAGTGTGAACTTTTCGTTTTTTTCATGTCAATATTTCACTATTCACTATTCACAACTCGTACCGGGGACAGCCGTACCGGGTAGGACATTTCCTGCTTGTCGATGTGCTTGGCGAAATAGTCGAGGAAACGGGAGATTTTGGGAGCCAACTGAAAACGGCTGGAATAGAGACCGTAGGCCTTGATGGGTTCGATGGGCACATCCGGCAGCAGGCGCCGCAATTCGCCGGTTTCCAATTCGCGTCGGCATTGAGTCTGGGTCATGAGGGCAATGCCCAAGCCATCCTTTGCCATTTGCTTGATGGTCGCCGAACTGTTGGCCCAGGCCTTGGGTTTGAAGCTCACCAAACGCTTGCCAGCGCCCGTACCCAGCGGCCAAATGGGCGCGGAGCGGGACGTGCCCAGCATCAGGCCGTAATGGTCCTGCAACGCCTCGACACTCGTGGGTTCGCCATGAACCTGTAGATAGGCGGGACTGGCCACCAGGGTCAAGGGTCGCTCAAACAACAAGCGCGCCACCAATTCCGAACTGGCCAGGGGACCGAACACCACGGCAATATCGCAATCCTGGCCGATCAGGTCGATTTCCCCATCGGCAAACTGCACTTCCAGATCCACCTTAGGGTGCAGCTTCATGAAACCCGAGCAGAGCGCCGCCATGACCTCCTGATTAAAAGCGATGGGCAACATGACCTTGAGACTGCCGGAGACTTCTTCCCGAGCACTTTCAATGGTGGCGTGGACCGAGTGCACCTCCCGCAGAATATTCATGCAGTTGTCATAGACCTCGCGACCTACCTGGGTCAGGCGCAACTGACGCGTGTTGCGCTGCAAGAGCCGCACCCCCAGCGTTTCCTCCATTTGGGAGATTTTGCGGCTGATGGTGGATTTGGGGATTCCCGCCTCGCGGGCGGCCTGGGAATAGCTCTGGGCGTCCACCACCTTGGCGAACAGCATCATCGCATTGAGATCTATCACCATTTTACCTCCCGGCGCGTCGAAGCCGACGCCGCCCACTGGCGTCCCTTTTATCGGGACCGGCACCTGCGCCGGCACACCGTCGGACCAACGGGCACTGTTTCATATATGGAACAAAGCGTTCAGATCTGAATGGTACCACAGCGGCTAAATTTGAGGATAATCGGTGGCCCTTCGCCGCTAAACCGCGCCGGCTGGTCAGTTTCGCAGCGGTACGGATCAAAGCGACCAATGATTCGGCCTCAATAGTGGGACAATAGTCACAGTTTCGCCGAAGGCGCTAGTCTCGGTTTAGGCCCCGGCATCGCGCAACTGGCGAATAGCGACGATACTTAAACCCCCATCGGTGGAAACACTATAGTGGAAACATCTGGCGGAAACGTTCCACGAAAACAGCTCCGATAGGACGCACATCAGTGGATTGGTAAAAAAACAGAGAGAGCCTATGACCGCGAAATCCCCCATCGAGAATACCGCTAGCGTTGACTCCCTGTTTATCCAGGCTGAACACCTGGCCTCGGATTTTTCCCTTTTCCCCGACCACAACCCCCTCTCCACCGGCAAGCACCTGGCGGGCCTGATAGAAGAGCGTAAGGTCAAGGCGCGGCTGAAGCAGCTGCAAAAGCTGGATGTGGATAGTTACATCGCCGAGGTGGTGCAACCCGCCCAGCACACCAAGCGGCCCACGGCGCAAGAGATCATCGCCAAACTTAACGGCAAGATTATTACTACCCAGGAAAAAGGCCCCTTTTACAGCGTCGAAATCGAACTGCCATTTAGCAATGGCAAGCGCCGCATCGGCATCATTGCCCAGGATCGCTCCTCGGCAAACGGCGCCTGGATG
>JBBDIU010000105.1:0-18461 GCA_040880205.1 Cellvibrionaceae bacterium | reverse complement strand
GGCTACGGAATCCCGGGTGCGCGTCATAGAACCCGAGTCGCGCGTCGTCGAAGCCAGGCCCGCCGCCATTGACGATGAACGTTTTCAGTTGGGGCTGTATCTGGGAAACCTCTCGGTGGAGGATTTTGGCAGTGACCTGGTCAGTGGTATTGAGCTGAGCTACCACCTGGCCGACAGCTGGCTGCTGCAACTGAATTATGGCAAGGCCAGCATTGATCGCGCGGCCTTTGAAACGAGCCAGCGCCAGTTTTTGAGCAGCGATGATCGCAACTTTGAATACCTTGCCGCGGTCGGCGGTTATCGGTTGCTGCACGGCCGCTCATTCTTCGGCGTCCGAAACAAATACAATACCGATATTTATGCGCTGGCCGGTCCGGAGCAAGTGAGTTTTTCCGGCAACGACGAAACAGGTTTGGTTTTTGGATTGAGTTACCGCGTGGTGTTTACCGACTGGATGACCTTTAATATGGACTTTCGCGAGCACATGTTTAAACGCGATTTTATTGGCGACAGTAAGCAGACTTTGAATACTGAATTTCGTATTGGGATTAACGCTTTGTTTTGACTTTATTGTTGGTACGAATTGTTTTGTGATTCGTCTTTAAAACAATTCATCCTTGAAACAATACAACTTTAAAACAAGTAGTTCACCCCCACGGAGAATTGAGAATTTTGTGTGAATTTTTCCTCGCCGCGAATGAGACTGGATTCGTAGATATAATTGCGATAATCGACGTGTAAAATATAGCGGCGCGCAAACGCGACGCGGTAACCTGCCCCGACAGTATAGGTAAAGCTCTCTTCGTCGCCAAACTGGGTATCCCCCACGCCCCCTACCAAATAAAGCGCCGAGAGATTGGCAACGCCCTGATCCGGGTACATTTCCCCTTGAAAGATGTTGTATCCCACCAGCAAGTCGTAATGCGCGAAGTTTCGATCATCGCCGCTGAAAAAGCTGCCCTGACTTTCTTCAAACGAGGAAAGATCCGCATCGGTCTGCAGATAGTTGTATTGTAGGAAAAAGTCCTCGCTGGCGTGAAACGTGCCGGATACACCGACTACCCATTCGCTGGCGAAGTCACCGATGTTAAGTACGCCCGCGAACAGGCCCAGTTCAAAGACCTCGCTATTAAGGTCAGAGGCTTGTACGTCGTCCTCGGCCTGGCCATGGGTATTGGCCACCCCGAACAACAGTAGCGTCAAAAGAAAGCGTTGAAACCGATATTCCATGCTTTTAACCGTTCAGTGTTAATGTCCGTGTCCACCGTATAGCCGCGATAAGCCAGGTTGATCACAAAGTTGCGGCCAAGGTAATAATTGGTGCCGATACTGTAGGTATTGAAATCAGATTCTTCAATATTTAGTGGAACCAACTTGGGCTGGGAGTCGATGTCCATGGTGCCCGTCCCCGCGGAAAGAAAAGGGGAAAGCCGCCAATGGCTCCAGGGCTCAAGCAAGGCATTGAAGGCGTAATAGGTGCCGCGCACATCGCTGCCATACAACTTGCCCAGTTCGATTTCCACCCCGAGCCAGCCGTAGGGTTTATAGCCAACGGCGGTGCTAAAGGTGTCAGTCCCGTCCAGTTCTCCATCCACAAAGCCACCTGCCCGCAGGCCTGCTCGCCAACTTGTGCGCAGGTAGTCACCATAACTCACGGTGGGCAGATCGGCGGGAGCGCCGGACGCCTGCATGGTACGCGCGAGTTCGGACGTGCTGGTCCAACCCGTGCTGCCGTTTTCCGCGCGAATTTCGTACCAACCGGGGCGTCGGGTAATCACTTCGATGCTTTCGCCCTGTTCAATCGCATAAAACACCGGATAGCCTCGACCAGGACCGGTTCGGACCTCGGCGTAGGGATCTATCACGGTAAGTCGCATAGTGACAGGGCGCGTTGCCTGGTCGTCTTCATCGGCCATGACGCCCAATGAGCAGCTCAGCGCGACAAGCCAGGCGATTAGTGGGTAACGGATATCCATACGCAATTCCGATTCCATTAGGGCGGAGGTAGTTCCCGGCCCAGTATATACGACACCTCGGGCAAACTCTGGATTTTGCCAGTCCATTGTGTGATTTGGTTCCAAGTTCGACGCCAAGCCTTGCGGTGTCGCTTTAACGACAATGGATACAGGCCGTTATTGGCGCCCGTGTAGGAACAGGCGTCTTTGAATGTGCGCTATAACTCGACCTCGGTGTAGGAAATGCACCGCCAAGATTGACAGGTTGATTGTGCGAGCAATGAACAATCGCGCGCTCTTTTCCTTGCGACCTTGGCGAAATTACAAGCAAGTGAGTCTCCCTAGTTAAACCGATCCGTCACCGCGCCTTCCGAAGCCGAACCTACACTGTGGGCGTACTTGGCGAGCACTCCACGGGTGTATCGGGGAGCTGGAGGTGTCCAAGCATTGAGGCGCACTTCGATTTCTTTTTGTTCGACGTGCAAATTGATTCCATTGTGCTCGGCGTCGATGGTAATACGGTCGCCATTTTTCACGATAGCGAGCGGTCCGCCTTGCATGGCTTCTGGCGTGATATGGCCCACCACGAAACCGTGACTTCCGCCGGAGAAACGACCGTCCGTAATTAGTGCCACTTTATCCCCCAGTCCTCGACCCATAATGGCGGAAGTGGGCGAAAGCATTTCCCGCATGCCGGGCCCGCCCTTGGGACCTTCATAGCGAATTACCAACACTTCGCCGGCTTGCACGGTGCCATCCAAAATCCTGTCCATTGCCTCTTCCTCGGAGTGGAAAACACGCGCCAGCCCAGAAAACGTCAAGCCCTCCTTGCCGGTGATTTTGGCCACGGCGCCCGCCGGGGCGAGATTGCCGTAAAGGATGCGCAGATGGCTGTCGGGCTTGATGGGGTTATCCAGCGGCCGAACGATTTCCTGGTTGGCCGGGTAGTCGGTGACCTTTGCCAGGTTTTCCGCCAGTGTGCGGTCGGTAACGGTCAGACAGTCGCCGTGTAACAAGCCGGCGTCCAGCAGGCGCTTCATTAAAGGTCGAATGCCGCCGATCTCGATCAGCTCGGACATCAAAAAGCGCCCGCTCGGGCGCAGGTCCGCCAGCACCGGCGTGCGCTTGCCGATTTGCGTGAAGTCGTCCAAGGTGATTCGCACATCGACAGTGTCGGCCATGGCAATCAAATGCAGGACTGCGTTGGTGGAGCCGCCCAGGGCGATGGTAACGGTGATGGCGTTTTCAAAGGCCTCGCGGGTCATAATGTCGCGCGGCGTTATGCCGCGCTCCAGTAGATTCAGCACCGCTTCGCCAGCTCGACGACAGTCTTCCTTTTTATTCCGCGAAACTGCTTCCTGGGCGGAGCTGTTCGGCAGGCTCATGCCCAATGCTTCGATGGCCGAGGCAAGGCTGTTGGCAGTATACATGCCGCCGCAGGAGCCCGGCCCCGGAATCGCGGTTCGTTCGATGGCGATGACCTCTGCTTCGCTTATTGCACCTTGGGCGTGGGCGCCCACCGCTTCGAACACGGAAATGATATCCGTCCGGTTTTCCCCGGGGCGGATGGTGCCGCCATAGACAAACACCGCCGGGCGATTGAGCCTTCCCATTGCCATCAAACAGCCGGGCATATTCTTGTCGCAGCCGCCGATGGCGACAATGCCGTCGAAGCCCTGACAACCGGCCACGGTTTCAATGGAGTCCGCGATAACCTCGCGGGAAACCAGGGAGTACTTCATCGCTTCCGCGCCATTGGCAATACCATCGGATACCGTGATGGTATTAAAAACTACCGCCTTGCCGCCGGCCGCATCCACGCCTGCAGCGGCCTCGTCCGCTAATCCATTGATGTGCATGTTGCAGGGCGTGACCATGCTCCAGGTGGACGCGATGCCCACCTGGGGTTTTTTAAAATCGGCGTCATTAAAGCCCACCGCGCGTAGCATCGCGCGGCTTGGCGCCTTCTTGATGCCGTCCACCAGGATGCTGGAGTGACGGCGCTTGTCGTTTTCGCTCATTGCTGGACTCCATTGGTTCCAATTCGGCTCTCATCTGCTCATTGCACGAGCGCTAAGCCTCCCTTGTAACATAACATGATTTGGGGAGTGGAGAGTGGAGAGTGGGAAATAGGAAGTAGGAAATGGTAAGCTGTTGCGTCGGACTCTGGGCCGGCCGCTGACATTAAATCGTTCTCAAGTCGGGAGGTATGGATGAAAGCCGCGGTTACGTTATTTGTTCTGTCCCTATTTTCGTTGACATGCTTTGCTGAACATTATGGCGCCGAACTGAGTGAAGCGGAGCCCATCTCCGTTACCGAGGCCATTGCGCTGGTCGATGCCAACAAACAAACGACCGCGCTTGTTCAGGGCGAGGTCACGTCCGTCTGCCAGGCCAAGGGCTGCTGGATGGGTTTTAGCAGCGAAGCGGGTGATGTTCGGGTGACGTTTAAGGACTACGGGTTCTTCGTTCCCTTTTCCATTGTGGGCAAAACCGTGCTTGCCGAAGGCACTGTGGAAAAAGTGCAATGGAGTCTTAAGGACAGTAAGCACCTGACCGAGGACGCTGGCGGCGATCCCGATGCGGTAACCGAGCCCATCGTGGAATATCAAATGGTCGCCAGCGGTGTAAAAGTCAAATCATGATCCTGTCGCTTGGGTAGATTGTGAGCCCTATCGACTTCAGGAGGCCGGATTGATGCCAGCCTTCATTCCAATACCCCCTGATCGACCCGCTTCGGGTGCTCCACTCGGCCGGACATCCGCGGTGGGAGCGACCCTGCTACGTCCTTGGAACCCGCCAGTCACCTGACTCGCAATTTCGCGTTTTTCCCGACAGTCAACTGAACCTGTACGCTGGGTAGGACTCTACAAAGCCCGGCGACAGGGAAAGATTGGACGACATTCGGGATTCCACGATTTAGCAGAATGTCGTGGGTAAGTGGCCCCTGCGGTCCATGTTGAATTCCGCGATTCAAGGATTCGAGAGGGACGCTAACCGATACCGATCTCGCCCCCTTGGTCGTCTTCACATTTATTAAGTTGATTTTCGGCCATGCGCTGCTTAGCCTTTCGATAGGCGCCTCTCCCGGTGCCGGTTAGCCACTGCATTTAAACGTCGGAGACGAGTTGGGACTATGCGTTTACATTATTTCAAGCGGACTGCCACGGGCCTCCTTGCCCTGGCGGCCGTGGTTTTGCTCGCCTCATGCAGTAATGACAACGCCGGTCAGACGGCAGGTGGGCCGCGAGCCCCGGGCATGAATGGCGGTCCACGCGGTCAGGGGCCAGCGCCTATTCCCGCCGTGGAAGTGGTATTGGCCCAGCGAGGTTCCCTGCCATTGGAGGAGCGGCTAACCGGTAAGGTCATCGCCCGCAATCAAACCTCCATATTTCCCGAAATCAGTGGTCCGGTGGTGGAAATTCACGTGGACAACGGCGACTACGTCGAGGAGGGCGATCCACTGGTTCGAATCCGCGATACCGCGTATCGCGAACTCCATCAGCAAGCAATATCCGGCTTGGCCATTGCCCAGGCCCAGACCCGCCAGGCCGAGGCCAATCTGACACTGCTGCGCACCCAACTCGAGCGGACCCGCGAACTGACCAACCGCCAATTGGGCAGTCAGGCCGCATTGGATGACATCCGTTCCCAGGTCACAGTCGCGGAAGCCAATGTCGATCTGCGGCGAGCCCAGGAACAACAGGCGCGCTCTCAAGTGCAGGAACGACAACTTCAGTTGGAACACACCGTGGTGCGTGCCCCCATCAGTGGTCGGGTGGGACAGCGCAACGCCGAACGCGGCCAGCAAGTCTCCAGTAGCACCCAGCTGTTTATCATCGGCGACCTCAGTCAGGTGCGGATCGAAGTCCCGCTCACGGAAAGTATGCTGAGCTACTTAAAGGAAGGGA
Source organism: Cellvibrionaceae bacterium (assembly GCA_040880205.1). Lineage (GTDB taxonomy): Bacteria > Pseudomonadota > Gammaproteobacteria > Pseudomonadales > Cellvibrionaceae > WACF01. The sequence continues at coordinate 12,595 of JBBDIU010000105.1, read as the reverse complement.
CACCCGTCAATGTTCGTTCCGACAACTGGCCGGATACCGTATTACAGTCCGAGATCGCGCGTATTTCCCCTTTTCTGAGCTCGAATACATTGCGCACTCAGGGCTACGTCGAAGTAGACAATCCGGATGGCTTACTGCGTTCCGGCATGTTCGTCACTGTCGACGTGCTATACGGCAGCAGTGAACAAGCGGTGCTGATTCCCAACACCGCTCTGTATCGCCATCCGCAAACCGGCCAAGACGGTGTTTTCCTCATGGATTCGCCTGGGAGCGAATACAAGCCACTCCCGCAAATGCCCGGTTCCCCGCCGGTCTTAACGACGCCGCGGACGGTTACCTTTGTGCCCCTCGATATTGTGGCAAGTGGGCGTATGGCCAGCGGTGTTCGCGGTATCGAAGAGGGCGACTGGGTGGTTACCGTGGGCAAGGAACTGCTGATGAGGAGTAGCGGCGAAGCCAAAGCTCGGGTTATCAGTTGGGACCGCATGATGGAAATGCAGCGCATGCAAAGCCGCGACCTTTTTCAGCTCATCGATCAACGTCAGCAGCACGATAGTTAGACCACGATAGCTAGACCTATCCCATTAACCGGCATCCAAATCGATAGTCCTGTTCCTAACTTATAGCCCTAAGGGTAAAGGAAGCAAGCCCATGCCGATGACCGAAGGGGCCATCAAGCGGCCTATTACCACCACGATGATTTTCCTCATCATTATTTCGCTGGGGATTATCGGCTTTCGGTTTCTGCCTGTGGACTTGTTGCCCGCTATCGAGTTTCCGCAAATCAATGTTCAGGTTGGCTACCCCAACGTGGGGCCGGAAGAAATGGAACGGCTCGTTACCGAGCCCCTCGAAAACGCGCTATCGGGCGTGGCCAACGTCGAACAAATTGAATCCAACTCCGAGGATGGCCGTGCATGGGTAAGCTTGCGCTTTGCCCAGGGAGTGGATCTTAACGAAGCCACCAACGAAGTGCGCGAAGCTCTCGACCGCTTGCGTAACAGCCTGCCCGAGGATGCCAGCGTACCGCGCATACGCAAGTTCAACCCGGACGATCAGGCCATTGTGGTGCTGGGCGCACAATCCGATCGCAAGCTGGTGGATCTGACCCGGGTTCTGGATCGGGAAATTCGCCGACGCTTTGAACAGATCGCCGGCGTGGGTGCCATCGACGTTTGGGGTGGCGTGGACAATGAAGTTCGGGTAGATGTGCTTCGCGATCGTTTGCTCGCCGCCGATCTGACCATCAACGATGTGGTCCAGGCATTGGGCCGGGAAAATGCCACCCTGCCCGGGGGCAATGTGCAAAGCGGGTTGTCGGAGGTTTACGTTCGTTCCCTGGGTGAGTACAACAGCGTCGCCCAGATTGGCAAAACCGTCATCCGCACCATCGATGGCTTGCCGTTGCGGGTGGAGGATATTGCCAACGTCGAATACACCCGCCGCGATATCGGCCGCTATATTGAAGTCGATGACCAGCCCATGCTTCGTTTGGGCCTGCGCAAGCAGTCCGGCGCGAACACTATAGCCGTGGCCGACGCAATTCGCCGCGAGGCCGAGCGAATAAATGCTGAACGTAGCGATCTCAAATTGTTGGTTATCGACGACCAAAGCACCTTTATCCAAGCGTCGATCAACAGCGTGCGGAACTCGGCAATTTGGGGCGGCATTCTTGCCGTTATCATATTGTTTGCATTTCTGCGCAACGGCTCGACCACTGCCATCATTGCCGTCTCTATTCCCATTGCGGTAATCGCCACTTTTTCCCTGCTCTATTTCGGCGGCCTGACCCTCAACCAAATGAGCTTCGGTGGTCTCGCGCTCGGTGTAGGGCTGATCGTCGACAATGCCATCGTCGTGATCGAAAACATTGTACGCCTGCGCCAAAACGGCAAGCCGCGTGAGCAAGCGTCTAGTGTCGGAACGCGTCAAGTGGGCGGTGCCATTATCGCCTCCACCGTCACCACTTCGGTAATATTTTTACCCGTGGTTTTTATGCAGACGCTCACTGGATCAATGTTCCAGGAATTGGCAGCGGTAGTCGTATTTTCGCTCATGTGCTCGCTGCTGGTGGCATTGACCCTGGTGCCCATGTTGGCCAGTCGTTTTCTCACCGTGCAAACCCAGGTGGAAGCCAACCACGGGCTGCTTCATCGAGTGGAAGAACGTTATGCGCGCATGTTGTCATGGGCCTTGCAAAGGCGGACCATCGTATTCGCCACGGTCGCTGCCATGGTAGGCGCGTCCCTGTTCGGTCTACAGTTTTTGTCCAGTGAACTGGCGCCGTCCAGCGAAGCGGAAGTTATTGATATTGAATTGGGCATGGACGACGGCACCAACATTGCCATTGTGCATTCCTATGTGATGGAACTGGACCAGATTGTTCGCCCCATGGTGCCCCACCAAGACCTGTTGCACTACACGCGGGAGGTGACCAACGGCGACGGGGAAATTGAACTAACCATGGTCAGCCAGAACAAGCGCTCGGTTGACGCCGACGAATTGGCCGATCGCATTCGCGAGCGGATACAAACGGCCATACCCGGCGCGGAAATACGGGTGCGTACCCGTTCCGGCATGAACATGATGCGGCGCATCTTCCGCTCCGGCGGGGAAGATTCGCTGCGTCTTCAACTGCGCGGCTACGATTTGCCAACCGCGGAACAACTCAGCCGGGAAATTCGCAACCGCATGCTGCGTCTTCCGATGGTTGCCGACGTGCGAGCCAACGAGTCCGAGGGTCAACCGGAGCAGACCATTCGCTTCGACCGCGACCGCATGGCCAATTTGGGAATCAGCATCAACGATATCGGTCGCGCCATTCAGGCCAGCATCGGTGGTACCCGCGCTGGCGTATTTCGCGAACGCGGCGACGAAATCGATATCACCGTGCGCCTGCGCCCCGAGGACCGGCTCAATGTGCAGGATGTGGACAACATTTCCGTGCGCGCCAGCGATGGCTCCGCGGTTCCGGTCTCGACCCTGATTGCCGTGAGCGAAGGTCGCTCGCCCAGCTCGATCCGGCGTATCGACAGCCAGCGCGTTACCTACATCAATGCCAACCTGCAAAGCGACGTCGCCATGGGCGATGCCATCGCAGCGATTCGCGCCGAACTCAATCAAATGACATTGCCGGACGGCTTTACCATTGTCTACGGCGGCGAGTACGAGGAACAACAAAAAGCGCAGCGCGATTTCATCATGGCCATCATCATGGCCGTGGCTTTGATCTACATGGTCATGGCGGCACAATTTGAACGCTTCCTGGACCCGCTGATAGTCATGTTCTCAGTGCCGTTGGCAATCGTCGGCGTAATCCCCGCACTGCTCATCACCAACACTAGCCTCAATATGCAAAGTTACATGGGGATGATTATGCTCGTTGGCATCGTGGTGAACAACGCCATTGTGTTAGTGGATTACATCAACCTGATGCGCCGCGAGGAGGGTCTCGAAGTCGTCGAAGCCGTTCGCCGTGCAGCGCGGCTGCGATTGCGCCCGATTCTAATGACGACTCTCACAACCATACTGGGGTTAATGCCCTTGGCAGTCGGTTTCGGTACCGGTGCCGAAATGCAGGCGGCCTTGGCCCGCGTGGTAATCGGCGGCCTGGCGGCTTCATCCCTGATTACCCTGATATTTATCCCGGTGGTTTACGTCACCGCCCACGGCATTCGCGACGCCTTGGTCGTAAAAATCCGCGCGCGTCAAAACAAGGCGCGCGCCGGCCAGCCCTTGCCCCAGCAGTAAGGGCGGCTCAGGGTCCCCGGTCAGTGCTCCAGTCGTATGGTTTTGTGATAGCATGGCAGCCGTGCTAACGAGCCTCGGTGATTTATTCACTGGAAAAAACCTACTTAGCCCGCGATTCGAGCCAAGTCCGCCGATCAAAATCAATTAAAACTTTTTTGAAAAGGAAGCCGCGATGAAAACCCGCATTACCGAACTCTTTGGCATACAGCATCCAATCATACAAGGCGGCATGCACTATGTCGGTCTGGCGGAAATGGCCGCGGCGGTTTCAAACGCTGGCGGGCTCGGAATCATCACTGCTCTTACCCAGCGTACGCCGGACAACCTGGCCAAGGAAATTGCCCGTTGCCAAGTGATGACCGACAAACCCATTGGTGTGAATTTAACCTTCCTGCCCGCTGTAAATGCGCCCGACTATCCGGGCTTCGTGCGCACCATCATCGAAAGCGGAGTCAAAATTGTCGAAACCGCCGGCAATAACCCGCAGCAAGTTTTACCCCACTTAAAGGATGCCGGCATCAAAGTAATTCACAAATGCACCTCTGTGCGCCACGCGCTCAAGGCCCAATCCATCGGCTGCGACGCGGTGTCCGTGGACGGCTTTGAATGTGGCGGACACCCGGGCGAAGACGATGTGCCCAACATGATTCTGCTGCCGCGTGCCGCCGACGAACTGGGCATTCCCTTCGTTGCGTCCGGCGGTCAGGCAGATGGCCGTTCACTGGTCGCTTCCCTGGCCATGGGTGCCGAAGGCATGAACATGGGAACCCGTTTCATCGCCACCAAGGAGGCGCCGGTACACGACAACGTAAAGCAGGCTTTGGTGGCGGCCAGTGAACTGGATACCCGCCTGGTAATGCGACCTCTGCGTAACACCGAGCGCGTGCTCAATAACAGCGCCGTGGAAAAATTGCTGGAAAAAGAAAAGCAACTCGGCTCAAAGTTGAAGTTTGAAGACATCGTCGACGAAGTCGCCGGCGTCTACCCGCGCATTATGCAGGAAGGTGATATGGATGCGGGCGCTTGGTCCTGCGGGATGGTGGCCGGATTGATCCATGACATTCCCAGCTGTCAGGAATTGATCGACCGGATCATGCGCGAGGCCGAAGAGATTATTAGTAGTAGACTGACAGGAATGCTCGCAAAATAGCTTCGGTGGAGTCGCTTGCTCGCAAGCCGTTTTAACGCTACGTGCGTCAAATGCTTGCGTCGGGCTGATTCCGCACTCCCGGCGCCGTCACCATCTGAATCAGCACCCAGGGCGCAACCACAACGGCCCAAAATTCCGGGGTCTTTTTATTCCACTCGCTGACTTGTTTGCTTTCCACTCGGGTCACCTGTCCTTCCGTCAGCCAATTCTCCACAGTTGCTTTGTCGTCCTTGGCGAAGCTGTACGCCACCCGCACCAGATCCAGCGAGCTGTCGACCACCACCAAGCCGCCGCTGTCGTAATGCGGCGCCAGGGCTTTCCACGGGTTTCCCGGAGCAGTTTTTGAAAGGTTTCTGTTTGCTCTGGAGCTTGGTTGTGGGGCATGGCTAAATCGATTTAAACAAGAGCCGAAATTAGCGAGCGTCAACGAGTTGATAATCGCCAAGAATCGCCCGTTCTTCGCGCGGAATGGGCTGGGGTTTGCCCGCTTTCACGTACACCAGCACGGCATCACACGTGCCCACGCAGTGGCTGTCCTGAAACAGAACCGACTTGATGGTGTAAGACGTGTTGCCCAGCCGACCCACGCCGCAGGCGATGGTTACCGGAAGGGGATAGTGTGTTTCACGCTGGTAGGTGATGTGAATATCCACCAGCACCGTGCCAATTCCATCATCCCGATCCTGGCCACCGCGCAACTCGCCAAACGCCTTACCGTGAAATCGCAGCCGCGCCTCCTGGTAGAGATTCGCAATCGCCACGTTGTTAATATGTCCCTGTGTATCCAGGTCGTCGAAGCGGGTCGCCAGCTCAACGCGGAAGGGAAAATTCTCGGACCGGGGTTGGGAACGTGCGGGCATGGTCAAATCGAACTCAAATTCGTGAGACAGGGCACTAGCCTACCGAAAAACATGGTGGAAGGCACGCCCGCTTGGGTACACGGCCGGTTTTGCCGGTTTCAAGCTGCTGGAGCCTGCCGGAAGGCGCAACTCCTGCTAACATGTAGGCTACTAATTCAAGAACATAGTTCTTATGTCCAGCGATACCCTAGCAACCGAAAGCAAAACGCCCTGGTGGCACCCCGTGGAATTGAGCGAGGGCCAGTGCTGGCGTTATGCCATAGGCCCCCTCGCAATTTACCTGCAACGGCACGCGAGCGAGTGGTGGTTGGCAACCGATATGACCAGCAAAGCCGAGGAGCTTTACCGCCTGGACAGTGGCGAGGTTCCGTACATACCCGAAGGGCTCAGCTACTCTCGCTACCTGTTCAAGGAGTCCCCATCCGATTTTTGTTTGAAACCCCGATTGTTGGATCGGCCGGTGGTGGTCCGGACCAACCAAGCCGTAAACATCCCGCCACAACAGAGTGTGACTTTTTATATCAGCACGCCAGTGTGCATTAGTATTTCACTAGCGAACGGTCGCTTGGAGTTACAAGAAACACCGGTGTTGCGCCTGTCGGATACCTGGTTCGGTCCCTCCACCCAGATCGGGGAACTGTGTTACGCCACCAAAACCCAGGCACGGAACAGCCGGCGGGAAGTGCCTCTGCGGCCGCACCGGGCGGTAACCCCCGTGCTCATTCACAACAACTCCGAAAAATTGCTGACAATCGACAAGCTCAGCCTGCCAGTACCTTATCTTCCCGTTTACGGGCTGCCCGACGGTACACTGTGGACCAGCCCCATCGAGCTCGAACATCAGCCTGGTGACGCGCTCGCCAAGCTGAAAATTAGCGATCAGCCACCGGAGGGAGCCGGCAAAGGCGATTACCTGATGCCGGCCAGGGAATTTGCCAGAAAAGGCAGCCTGGTGCGTGCCTTTGTTGATATTCTTTCCGGTTGAGTCGCCGAACCGGTTCACAAAAAAGTAGGCTCCCATGCTCGAAAACTTTCTCGCAGCCACCCAATACGACCAATACACCCACTTTTTGCGAGCCGCACTACTGTTTCTGGGAGGCCTGCTGATAGCGGGGCTGGTAGCCCGCACTAGTGCGCGATTCATGCGCGGCCGGGTTCACGAGCATCATGCTACACTGCTGCGGCGCTTAATATATTGGGTCATCCTGGCTCTATTTATTGCCTCGGGACTCCGCGAGTTGGGCTTCAACCTGGCCGTGTTGCTGGGTGCCGCGGGTGTTTTGACCGTGGCCCTGGGTTTCGCTTCACAAACCTCAGCCTCCAACCTGATTAGCGGATTGTTTCTCGTGGCCGAGAAGCCTTTTCAGTTGGGCGACATTATCCAGGTGGGGCCGACTATAGGTGAGGTACTCTCCATCGATCTGTTATCGGTAAAACTGCGCACTTTCGACAACTTGTTTGTGCGCATTCCAAACGAAACTCTCATCAAAACCGAAGTGATCAATCTCACCCGCTTTCCCATTCGCCGCTTTGATATGAAAGTGGGCGTTGCTTACAAGGAAGATGTCGACCACGTGCGCCGCGTGCTCGAAGGCGTGGCGGACAAAAACCCCCTATGTCTCGATGAGCCCGTACCGATTTTCATGTTTCTCGGTTTCGGCGATTCCTCCCTGGACATCCAGTTTTCCGTGTGGACCCAGCGGGAAAATTTTCGCAAGCTGCGCACCAGTCTGCACCAGGATGTCAAGGAAGCGTTCGATGCCGAAAACATTGAAATACCTTTTCCCCATCGCACTCTGTACACTGGTGCCGTTACCGACCCCTTCCCGATAAAATTCCCGTCTGAAGATTCGAAATCCGTCTAGTAATTAGGCATTGAACAATCTCATCACTTCTGCTGATCACATTCACGGATAGCCAGCTATCTCAACACTGCCACGGCGATTCCGTTCCGGCAAACTCATGCTGGTGAAATCGTCGGGTCCGTGCCTGCCGCTGAAACGGAACAAATGCTTGGCGGTGATATCGATTGATCGCAATCAGCGCCATGGACACGGATCGGGTAATAACCGGCGGGTTTTGGCACGGGAGTCTGGGATGTTGAGCGCTTGCGGTGCTAAAAAATGTTGGTACCGCTGTCGAATACCCCCGCGCCCGTTCGACTATTGAATGTCGAGTGACCGATATTGGACGCACGATTTACAGTTGTTTTAAACCTATCGGAAAAATGGAGCGAAAATCATGGCCAACAAACACGGCGAATTTATCTGGTACGAACTCATGACCCGCGACCCCGACGCGGCCAAGTCCTTCTACGACGAGGTGGTCGGCTGGAACATCGGCGAACAGATGCCGGGGGATATGGATTATCGAATGATCGCGGCGGGGGAAGAATATGTTGGCGGCGTTTTCGGCCTTACCGACGACATGTGCGAACAAGGCGCTCGTGCCGCGTGGCTCGGCTATGTCGGGGTGGACGACGTGGATGCCACCGCGGCAAAACTCCAAGAACTGGGCGGCAGCCTATTGATGCCCGCCATGGACCTCCCGGATGTGGGGCGCATCGCCATGGTGGCAGATCCGCAAGGCGTGCCTTTTTATATCATGCGCGGCGCCGTGGAAGACGGAACCAGCACGGCTTTCAAACCCATGGCCAACGGCCATTGTAGCTGGAATGAACTCACCACCAGTGACCAGGGCAGCGCCCTGTCCTTCTATGGACAATTGTTCGGATGGGAAAGCAAGGAAGCCATGTCTATGGGGGAGGCGGGCGAGTATAAATTACTCGAACACCACGGTACCCAGTTCGGCGCCATATCCCCATTGATGAACGAAGGCCAACCGTCCATTTGGACCTACTACTTCCATGTGCCGGATATAGAAGCCGCTAAAGGAAAGGTGGAGGCCCGAGGCGGCAAGATCGCCTATGGACCTCACGAGGTTCCGGGTGGTGAGTACATCATAATCAGCGCCGACCCGGAAGAGGTACTGTTCGCCCTGGTGGGGCCGAAGAGGCGCTAGAAACCTTCGCGCCGGTGTCGGTCTAAACTGGTATCAACGCTGGAGCGCGATGCTCCAGCACGGATAGTATCGAATAAACTACATAATCTGGCCGAAGCGAGCGATAAAAGGCGCACAGCTCGTTTTGCAGAAACAGAACTTGGCGCACCTACAGGCATTAAAAACAATGCGCGCGGCTTGTAAATACGTGCTATTGATATTTAACACCAAAAAACATTGACCTACGAATTAAAATCGACCTACCATTCCCGGCCAACCGTCAATCACACGGTTCATTGACAACCGAATACCCTGTGTTCGTACAAAAAATCGCCATTTGTAACGGCTTTCTCTCAACAAAATAAACGATGACTTTGCCAATACGAAATCGCGTTTGCTATACCACAGTTCGTCACCTAGCCATCACCTGAAGCCAAAACACGATCAGTATTGTGATGGAATAATTAAGAATAACGACCGTGGCTGTCTGGGTATTCTAGCCAGCCACGTATCTTGTAGAAGAGGCAAAAAAAAGCAAGGCAATAAAACAAAATAATTCAGAGAACACCATGAGGAGGCAACGGAAATGAAAAGCAACAAAAAAGTATTTCCCCTAGCATGCGCACTAACTTTTCTGCTTAGTGGGCTCGGTGCAAGTATCGTCAATGCCCAAACCTCGGATTCAGCAGCCCGATCGCCGATACTGGACGAAGTGATGGTCTACGGGACTAAGCGCAGCAGTGCCGAGCAGGCACAGGATACGGCCTCACAGGTGGCGGCATTTGGGTCTTCGCAGCTGGAAGCCCGGCACGTACTCAATGTCGAGGACTTGTCGTTCGCCACCCCCAACGTGCAGCTCGATAGCGTCGGCACCCAAGCGAGCTACGCCAGCTTTTCCATTCGGGGCCTGGGCATTGATAACTCCACGCCCTCCATCGATGCCAATGTGGGTGTATTTACCGATGGTGTCTATAACGGTACGGGATTCGGCATTGTTACGGATACCTTTGATTTGGAGAGCATTGAAGTCTACAAAGGGCCTCAAAGCTTGTTGTTCGGGCGGAACGTTACCGGCGGGGCGGTTTTGCTGCGCTCGAAGCGGCCAAACGTCGGCAGCGGCTTTGATTTTAACGCAAAAGTAGCCGCCGAAACGGATCAACAGATTGTCGCCGCCGCCGCGGAAGGCGATTTGGTCGACAACCGTCTTGCTGGCCGATTGGCCGTACAATATAGCGCAGATGATGGTTGGTTCGACAACGACCAAGTAGGTCAAACCGGCGCGCAAGATACCGAGTTGGTGCGCGGTACGCTGGTGTACACGCCTAGTGATGTAACGATGGTGACATTTATCGCGGAAAACGGCAGGTTGTACGGTGATGCGACACCCGTGCAAGATCTCAACACGGTGCTACACAGTCCTGTTGACCCTGACTCGAACCAATACACCAGCCGTTTCCCGGTGCGGCCTGATAATGACGAGTTCAATGTCAATCATAACTTTGTTGGGGAGGGCGATGTCGATTGGAGTCAATACACACTTGAGACCAGTTGGCTCTTGGGCGGGGCAACAATTACCAATATTCTTGGCTACCGTGAAGTAGAAGCCTTTGCCTCCGCGGATATTGATGGCACTCCCGCCGAGGCTCTGTCCTCCCTGTATGTTGTGGACCAGAACCAACTTAGCAACGAGATTCGGCTCAACGTCGACCTTACTGAACATTGGATCACAACGGTCGGTGTGGCCTACTTCGAACAGGAATACGACTACGTTACCGGTCTTACTATTGGAACACCGGACACCGCACCCGGCGGCAACGACCGACTGGGAGGTGGCGTTCAGGAACACCAATCCATTTCGTTTTACTGGGACAACGAATACAAGATCACTGATACTTTTTCGCTGATTGGCGGTGCCAACTACGTCAAGGAAGATAAAGACGTGCTGCTGGTTGCACGTGAGCAAGCCAGTATTGCCGATGGGACCTGCGACGTAACCACCAACACCTGCGATTTTTCACGCGGTTATCCCGGTAGCGACAGCTGGAGCAACGTGTCGCCCAAGCTGGGCTTTCAGTGGTGGGCTCTCGACGAAGCACAAGTCTACGGACACTGGACTGTTGCTTACCGCTCGGGGTTTTACAACCTGCGACCCTGCTGTGACGCATTGGTTACCAACCCCACGCCGACGGATGTTGAAAAGCACACGGCGTTCGAAGTGGGTTTAAAATCAGACCTGCTTGATCGGCGTTTGCGTTTGAACACCGCGTTTTTCGTCCAAAATATTGACGACCTGGCACGCTCGGCCGGTTACGTGTTGCCCGATGGCGCACCGGCGCAGGACCTGGTGAATATTGGCGATGCCAGAATAATGGGCCTCGAAGTCGATCTCCTTGCCCAGCTAACTGACAGGCTGGTTATTACCGCGGCCGCCGGCCTTCTCGATGGCGATATTCTGGATGCTAAAACCGATATCAACGCCGACGGGGTTATTGGTGACCATGCGGATGAATCAATGGCCTTGACCAGGCTTTCGCCGAAGAGCATGAACCTCGGCTTTATCTACGACATGCCACTGGGCAACGGCATCCTGTCACTGAGTAGCAACTACAACTATCGCGATGAAGCCGCGGCCCGGGATGATAACGGAGCGTTTTTTCCGGCGGCAACCATCATCAATGCCGGCATTGATTACGTGCCCAACGAGGGACCCTGGTCCTTTCACCTATACGGCAAAAACCTGCGAGACGAAGTGGTCTACTCGACCCTGTTTACGCTCAGTAATGCCCGGGTATACGCGCCCATCAAGGAAGGTCGTCGCTATGGAGTCGAAGTTCGCTACGATTTTTGATGCACCGTAGACCATTGGCCCCAAGTCCAGGTCGTGGAGTTCCTTCACACCTCCGGGCTGGCCAGCTGTTGAAGGGGCGAGCGAAATTGCTCGCTCCTTCAATCTTCTTTTCCGATGCACCGAACGAGCGCTGCATTCGTTCCCAACGATTCTGCCGACAAGGCTGGGCGTAAGCGTGAAACCGTGTGCGCAGTCCAGTGCGCCGTTCTCATCCAACGCCGTCAAACCTGTCGCTTATACCACTCCCGATCTTGACCGCGCCCCCCGCTGGTTGTAGCGTTCATTGCACACTCAACGGGAGGATACAATCATGGCGGAGCTGAATCCCCGTCTACCCATCAAGGTGGACAGCACGTCCAACGGCGAATTCGAACCTATTCCTCTGGCATCGGTGAACCGGCGGGCCAACGCCATGGCCATGGAAGCTATTAGCCGCGACGCCAAACGGGCCGGCATGGACCGGCGGCGCTTCCTGTTAACCAGTTGCGCGGCCGCCAGTACCTTGCTCACCTTTAATCAGGTGCATGCCCAACAGGGCGCCACCGGCGGACGCTTCGAAGTGGAAGACGATGCGGCGGTGGACCCGGAGTTGGCCGCCGAGCGGCTCGAAGGGCGCGAGTTCATCTTCGATGTGCAAGGTCATTTCGTAAACCCCAACGGCGCCTGGCTGCAGGATTTGCCTTCATCCGCACAGCCGCTGCGTTCAATGCCCAAGGCCGGCTGTGCCCTGGGCGACGAACCCGGCGAACGCCGCTACCTCGAATGCCTGGGCAGCCAGGAATTCATTAAGGATGTTTTTCTCGACAGCGACACCGACATGATCGTGCTCTCCTTCGTGCCCTCGCGCCGCGACGCCGAACCGCTGACCATTGAAGAAGCCGCCGAAACCCAGGCCATCGTCGAACGCATGGACGGCACACATCGATTAATGATTCACGGTCGGGTCAACCCCAATCAGGATGGCGACCTGGAAGGCATGGACGAACT
>JBBDIU010000104.1:0-18539 GCA_040880205.1 Cellvibrionaceae bacterium | reverse complement strand
GCCTTGATTGCGAGCCGGCCTGTGAGCCAGAGGCGCATTGGTATTATTCAGAGGCTCCCTAGCTTCCAGAATTTGTTTTTGCCTCTTTAACCTCGCGCGCCTCACCAATACTGCCGACGTTCTCAACATTGGTATAGCCCATGGATTCGAGAGTTTCTTTGGCCATGCCGGCACGACCTCCGCTGCGGCAAAACAGTTTGATGGGCGCGGATTTATCCAAACCCAGCTTGTCTATCTGGTCGCCGATGGTGGTGTGGGGGATCAGGGTCGTTCCCTCCAGGTGCGCGGCTTCGTATTCAGCCTGCGTTCTCACGTCTATCCAAACCGCCTCTTCAGCCGCTACGGCGCTAGCGGCAAGTGCGGCCAAGCTTAACAACAGCGCGGCGAAAATAGTCTTTAGTTGAATCATATCGGATATCCTGATTATTGAGGGGCTTTGCATTGACTTGAATCCTGCAAAGGCCCGAAAAGGCAAACGTTAACACAGTCTAATGCACCCCTGGCCGCGTTGTCATCACAGTCTATGTACTGGATCAACATCCCTGCTACACTCACCCCCGATTAACCCGACAGGCAGCGATAAGAATGACAGCGGCCGCCCCCAATTTATCCCCGCCCAATGAATTGGCCGACCTGGCCACCCGGCTGGGTGATGACTACGCGCACCGCCGCCTGGCGCTGGAGCAGCATCATCGGCGCGCCATCACCTGGCGGCGCAAGATTTTTCATATTGAGAACTGGTACTCGATCCACGGTTTTATTCGTCACTGCCTGCGCCTGGCCGGGTTGCACCGACGGGGGCAGGAAAACGCGCGCGATATCCAGCTGCGGCACAACCGGTTTGTGCTCCCCAATTTGCCGGAGGCCTTTGCCGACTACCGCATATTACACCTCAGCGACCTGCATCTGGACATGGACCTGGCCACGACCAGGGCCATCGCCGCTCGAATGGCGGGGCTGGGCTACGATATCTGCGTGATGACGGGCGATTATCGGGCCAACACTTTTGGCAGCAGCGATCGCGCCATGGAATTGATGGCTGATTTGCGGGCATGCCTGCAAGGTCCCGTTTATGCGGTTTTGGGCAATCACGACAGCATCCGCATGGTACCGAGAATGGAGGCCATGGGCATCCGGTTGTTGATGAATGAGGGATTGCGTCTCACACGCGGAGGCCAAACCATCGGGCTGGCTGGAATCGACGATGCGCACTATTTTCAGCTCGATGACATTCCCAAGGCCGCGCAAGACATCGCCAACGAACCGGTAAAAGTGCTGTTGTCCCACACCCCGGAGATTTTCAATCAAGCCGCCGACAATGGCTTCGATGCCTTTCTATGCGGGCATACCCACGGCGGACAAATCTGTCTGCCGGGGGGGATACCGCTGATACTGGAATCCAGATGCCCGCGATTTCTCGGCAAGGGCGCCTGGCGGTATCAGGGCATGCAGGGATACACTTCGGTGGGCGCCAGTACGTCCGTGGTCAACGTGCGCCTGAATTGCCCGCCGGAAGTTACCGTTCATACCCTCACCCGCGCTTGACACTTCAACGGACATTGGCGGGTTAATCGTCGATTAAGCTCCCTGCGGGGTGGCAATCAGTGCGGCTCCCGCCGCAAACCCCATCTGAACAACAAGGGCGACACTAGCATGTCCGCAATGACGAATACGCCGGTTGCAATAATGACTGTCGACCAACTGTAGTGAAAAAAGAAATGCACCAACAAGGCGGGGATCAATGCCTCGGGCAGTTGATCCAGACCAATGGCTTTAGTACTGGAAGCCATTCCCAGACGGCGCTTGATAAAACTTGAAATCAAGTCGCCCAGCATTGCACCACCGGCAACCACCAATCCCGCCAGCCATCCGAGCCCTAACAGCCACGCACAAAGGGAAGTGAGCAACAATGAAGACAGCAGGCCGCGCCAAGTTTTGGTTGCTCCAAGCAGCGGCTGGCCATCAACAAAACACAGATCCGCATCGATTGGCCGGTCGGCAATTCGCCCCAGCAAATTGCCGACCAACAAAGGCGAGCCGTTGGCCACGATCAGCAGCAATGCAATTTGGATGGTCAACATTTTGCCGCCTCGCTAGCCCGACTCCAGGTGCAGTCTGACCATCGCCCGGGACAATAAAAAACCAAGTATAGCTCGCCCGACGGCTACAAACGCGCAAGCCAGCCATGACGATTATCTGGATGTCGCGTTATCTACCCGGCCAATCGCTTGTTCCACATCCTCTCCAGCATCGGCCATACCAGGAGCATTAACAGGTAGGCGGCAATGACCCCTAGCGCGTTACCGATCAGATCGTAGCCACTGAATTCTCGCGCCGGGGTAAAATGTTGCAGCGTTTCCACCATCACTGAATAGCCAAAAAGAACCAGCGCCGCCCACACCGGGAAGCCGGATTTCGGCCAAGCGGCGCGCAGCGAAACCGTTAAGGCGAACCAGCAAATAACGTGCAAGAGCTTGTCCCACACGGAGGTGAATACACTGCCTGGATTGGGAGTTAGCGACAGATAGGTGGCATAGATGGTAAGCAGAAAAAACTGTGCCCAAGCAGCAATGCGATAGAGGCTGTAGATTTGCCGTTTCAATTGAGAGGGCGTGTTGCTCATCTTCAGTTGACCGACTGGTTTTTCTCAGCCTTTTCTTTCGATTGTGACAATGCCTGGGCAAACAACGCGTCAAAATTAATTGGAGGCAACATCAACGCGGGGAAACTGCCTTTGATCGCCAGACCATCGATGGTTTCGCGCGCGTAAGGAAACAGAATTTGCAGGCACATGGTATTCAGTACCTGGGTGAGTTGCTTATCATCCAAGCCCTTGATGGAAAACAGCCCCGCTTGCTGAATCTCAACCAGAAAAGCAACCTTTTCTTCGAGCTTAACCGTAATTGTAAGCGACAAGGTCACTTCATACAGATTATCGCCAATTTTCTGATTCTTGGTATTGATTTCCTGATTAACCTGAGGCTTCCAGGGCTGACTAAAGGCATTCACGCCCAGCGGCGCTTCAAACGACAGATCCTTCACGTAGATTCGCTGTACCGCGAACTGCTGGCCATTCCCGGTCTGGCTGTTGTCGCTCTGACTGTTACCGGCCTGTACGTCGTCGGAAGCTCGTCGGTTTTCATCCGCCATTAATTGTTCACTCCAAAGTTCATATTGCTATCCCACCGGGATAACATTGCAGGGTACATAGCTGCGGACTTGTTATTTTACAATCGGCAAATTTTGATTGATCCATTCCATCATGCCACCTTGCAGGCGACCTACATTAAACTCCTTGCCGCGCAAGGTATTTCCGACACTGCCGGCATGCTGTCCCATTTTGTCGGCGAGCACAATCTGCTTTTCCTTGTAGGGAAGCAGCTCTTCCCAGCGTTCGTTCATCTTATTGAAGGGAATATTAATGGCGTTGACAATATGTCCCGCTTTGTAGTCGGCCGGGTCACGCACATCCACCAGGATCGCCTCCTCCTTGTTCATCAGGCGAGTGACTTCGTGGGTCGACAGGGTTTGGCCGCCACGGCGCTTTTCGTTCCAGATAAACAGGTAGAGCAGTATCAAAAATGCGCCCACCAGCCAGAACTGTTCGCTGATAAAAATGAAGAATTCCACTCGCTCTTTGAGCCTCCCTCGTCAACCGTATGATACCGGGCGCCAGCGCCGGGGGGCGCAGTATACACCATGAGCTGCAAGGGCCGAACACCGCGCGGCCATAGAGTTCGCCACGTTAACCCAGTAAAATGGCCCTCCAATCACGCTTCACCTTCAAGGCGGCAGCAATTCCATGACTGACCCGAAAAAACCATTGGTTTTGATAGTGATCGACGGCTTCGGCTATTCCAGCGAAACCAAGTACAACGCCATCGCCGCCGCCAAGTGCCCGGTATGGGAGGATTTGTGGGAAACCGCGCCCAAAACGCTGATCGATACGTCGGGCATGGCCGTCGGGCTGCCCGAGGGGCAAATGGGCAACTCCGAAGTCGGCCACATGACGCTCGGGGCCGGTCGGGTGGTGTATCAGAACTATACCCGAATCAACAAGGCTATCGGGGATGGGAGCTTTAACCGCAATCCGGTCTATACCACGGCGATCGACAAGGCGGTAGCCGAGGGCAAAGCCGTTCACGTCCTGGGGCTGCTGTCGCCGGGCGGAGTACACAGCCACGAGGAACACCTGTTCGCCATGCTGAGGCTGGCCGCCGAACGCAATGCCGAACACATTTACCTGCACGCCTTCCTGGACGGCCGCGACACGCCTCCGCGTAGCGCGGCCGAGTCCCTGGCTAAGGCACAAGAAACCTTCGCTGAACTGGGGCGCGGGAGGATCGCCAGCATCGCCGGCCGCTTTTACGCCATGGACCGCGACAATCGCTGGGATCGCGTGCAGACAGCCTACGATCTGCTGGTGGAGGGTAAATGTGATTATCGATCCGCCAGTGCCGAAGAGGGCTTAGCGTCCGCCTACCAGCGGGAGGAAAACGACGAATTCGTCAAACCCACGGCCATTGTCGACCCCAAGGATCAGGCGGCGACGATCAAGGATGGCGACGCCGTCATTTTCATGAACTTTCGTCCGGACCGGGCCCGCGAGATCAGCCGCGCCTTTGTGGAGCCGGGTTTCGATCGCTTTCCCGCGCGCCAACCGCGTTTGGCGGCCTTTGTCCAGACAACGGAATACAGCGCCGACATTGAAGCCCCCATTGCCTTTCCACCCCAGGATCTGGCCAACTCGATGGGTGACTACCTGTCGAAACACGGGAAGACCCAGTTGCGCATCGCCGAGACAGAGAAATACGCCCACGTGACCTTCTTTTTCAGCGGCGGGCAGGAGGCCCTGTACCCGGGAGAAGATCGCGTTTTGGTGCCCTCACCGCAGGTTGCCACCTACGATCTGCAACCGGAAATGAGCGCGCCGGAAGTGACGGACAAACTGGTAGCGGCGATCGAATCGCAAAAATACGATGTCATCATCTGCAATTACGCCAATTGCGACCAGGTGGGCCATACCGGGATATTCGATGCCGCGGTCAAAGCGGTGGAAGCCGTCGACGCCTGCCTGGAGCGGGTGTTCGCCGCCGTTAACCGGGTAGGTGGCGAAGCGCTGGTGACAGCGGATCACGGCAATGTGGAGGAAATGTTCGACGACCGCACCGGCCAAGCCATGACCCAGCACACGATTGGGCCCGTGCCTCTGGTCTATGTCGGCGGTCGGCCGCTGTCTATGGCCGATGGTGGCAGCTTGGCGGATGTCGCGCCCACCATGCTGGCCTTGCTCGGCATGGACCAGCCGCCGGAAATGACCGGCCGCAGCTTGCTTGTTCTCAAGGAAAATTGAGCATTTGCAAGAATAAAATAAACGCTATTCCGGCACCCCGGTGAGCCTCAAGGCCTACAATAAGTTTGAGCCCCAACGGGTTCCAGCCCCAACCACCTACACAGGAAGATTTTGCGTGACGAATTTATTGCGACTGATCCTGCTCGCGGTCCTGGTTTTTGCCAGCGCCGTCGCGGCGCAGGAATTATCCGAGGCCGAATATCGAGCCAAACTCAACGAATTGCAAAAAAACATCGAAACGCTCCAAGAAGAGCTTAACTCGGTAAAAGGCAACCGCGACGAGCTGATGCGCGACCTCAAGAACAACGAAACCGACATCGGCGAATTGCTGAAAAAAATCGACAACATAAAGCAAGAGTTGGAGTCGGAGGAGCAGGCCTTGAAGGCACTTCACCAAAAACGGGAACAACTGGCCGGAGAACAGCAAACCCAAAAGAAGCACGTAGCCCAGCAGGTTAGAGCAGCTTACCAGCTGGGCGGGCAAAGCAACCTGAAGTTGTTACTCAATCAGGACAAGCCGGACACCGTGTCGCGCATGCTAAAGTACCACGACTATTTCGTCGCGGCGCACACGGGAAAAATTGCCGGCTACATTGACAACATTGTCGAACTGAACGCGATCGAGCCACAAATCCTACGCAACCAGGAGTCCTTGCAGCACAATCGCCAGCAACTGGAAACCCGCCATCAACAACTTAAGAATAAGCGGAGCGAGCGCGAAAAATGCTGGCACGGCTTAATGAATCCATAGAGACCAAAGATCAGGAGCTGCAACAACTGGCCCGGGACCGCCAGTACATTGAGCAGTTGATGACAGAAATCGTTGCGACGGTTGGTCACCAGAACACATTTAACAGCGACGCCCCTTTCGCGGAACTGCGCGGCAAACTGCCGTGGCCCGCCGAGGGCCAGATAGCACACAGCTTCGGCAGCGAACGTGTCGCGGGTAAGATGAAGTGGGACGGTGTATTAATACGCGCCAGCGAGGGCGAACCGGTAAAAGCCATTCATCACGGCCGCGTGGTTTTCGCCGACTATTTGCGCGGACACGGCTTGTTGATTATTGTTGACCACGGCGAAGGTTACATGAGCCTGTATGCCCACAACCAGACCCTGAAAAAAGCCGTGGGCAACTGGGTGGAAGCGGGTGAAGTCATTGCCAGCGTGGGAAGCAGTGGCGGACAGCGGCAGGCTGGGCTATATTTTGAAATCCGTCAGCACGGACGCCCGACAAATCCCGGCACTTGGTGCGGGTAACGCTGGCTCATCATCATCCCAACCACCAGAACGACACAGACATCGAATTTTCGCGCCACCGGCGTGTCTACACTGCAATAACTGTATCTCTTCTGCACTCGGGGAGATTCAATAACCTTTCTTGCGAACTGAAGCCGAACCTGACGGCGGCCTCCGGAGATTAGCTGTTTATGACCAAATTCCGACCTCTCGTATCCCTCGCTGTTTTGTTGGCCGCCCTGCATTTTTCCGGCCTCGCACTGGCCCAGCCCGACGCAGGCGATACTCAGCAAGCGGCCCCGCCTGCCCAAAACCTCGAAGGCAGGGATGATGAGGGCGTTTTGCCGCTAAATGATTTGCGGATGTTTACCAAAGTCTACAACCACATCCGCCAGGGCTATGTGGAAGACATTACCGATACCGAGCTGCTGGAATACGCCATCAAAGGAATGCTGACCGAACTGGACCCCCATTCGTCCTATTTGGATTCCAGTTCCTTCGAGAAGCTGCAAGTCAATACCAGCGGCGAATTTGGCGGCTTGGGCATTGAGGTGGGCCAGGAAGATGGCTTCGTGAAAGTGATCGCTCCGATGGACGGCACTCCGGCGGCGGAGGCCGGTGTCCAAGCGGGCGATCTGATCATCAAGCTCGGCAACAAGTCGGTCAAGGGTATGTCCTTGAACGATGCCGTCGACCTGATGCGGGGACCCAAGGGCAGTGAGATTAACTTGACCATTATTCGCGAGGGCGTGGACCAACCCTTCGATCTGACCCTGGTTCGCGACACCATCAAAGTGGCGAGCGTGCGTTCGCGGTTTGTCGAGCCAGGCTACGCCTACCTGCGCATCGCCCAGTTCCAGGCCAAAACCGGCGACGACGTGGTCAATGCGCTGAATAAGCTCAAGGATCAGGATTCCAATCTCAAAGGTCTGATCCTCGACCTGCGCAACAATCCCGGTGGCGTGCTCCAGGCATCCGTGGAAGTCGCCGACGCCTTTCTCGACGAAGGGCTGATCGTCTACACCGAAGGACGAATCAGAAATGGCGACCAAACCTTTTCGGCGACGCCCGGCGATGCCATGGACGATTTACCCATTGTGGTGCTGATCAATGAAGGCTCCGCCTCGGCGTCGGAGATCGTTGCCGGCGCCTTGCAGGACCACCGCCGCGCGGTTGTGGTCGGTACCGACAGTTTCGGCAAGGGCTCGGTCCAGACCGTGATTCCGATCAGCGAGGACCGCGCCATCAAGCTGACCACCGCTTTGTATTTCACTCCCGGCGGTCGCTCTATTCAAGCCCAGGGCATCGCCCCGGACATTTTCGTGGAACGGGCGACCGTAACCGCCATCAGATCGCGGCTGCGCACCACTGAAGCCGACCTCAGCAATCATCTGGGCAACGGCAGCGGCGGCGAGGAACGCGGCTCGGCAGCGCGGTCCGCGGACGATGAACCGGACCTGGTGGAAACCGACAATCAATTGGCCGAAGCACTGAATCTACTGAAGGGGCTCAATGTCTTCGGCCAGCGAACCATGCCAAAACCCGCGGTCCTCCAAACCGCGCAAAAGTTGGCAGAGACGCAGGCGAATCAAGCGCAGTAAATCGCTACACGACAGACCATAAGACCAAAAAATTGGATCGAGGACAGGCCGGCTGAAGAGACGGCCTGTCGTTATTTCGGGGGTGGGGGTGTCACTCAGGACTCGCGTTGTCTTGGCCGTTCTCTTGGCCATTGTCATGCCCATCTGGGCATTCAACGTACAGGCCGAACTCGGCGCCGAGGGCACTAGCTGCGAGCGGGCCGCCGCAGCGATCGCGGGTTCATTCCAGCATTTGCAACAAACCACGCCACCAACCGCCGGCCGCCACGGCACCAAGATCGCCATTGTTATCGACGACCTGGGTTACAACCTGCAAAAGGGCCGGTCGGCGGTTGCGCTGCCCGGCGCGGTGACCCTGGCCGTCCTTCCGCATAGCCCGCACGGTCGCGTACTTGCCAAACTGGCACACCAAGCTGGCCGCGAGGTCATGCTGCACCTGCCCATGAGCAACGTATCGGGTCAGGCACTGGACCAGGGCGCGCTGACCGACGCCATGGACCAGGCCGTTTTCACCGCGACCCTGCGCGAGAATCTGAATGCCATCCCGCACATACGCGGCGTAAACAACCACATGGGCAGCCGTTTGACCCAAAACGGACAGTCGATGCGGTGGCTGATGCGGGAACTGAAACCCCGCGGGCTCTATTTTGTGGACAGCCGCACCAGCCCACATACCATCGCGCTGCAAAC
Source organism: Cellvibrionaceae bacterium (assembly GCA_040880205.1). Classification (GTDB taxonomy): domain Bacteria; phylum Pseudomonadota; class Gammaproteobacteria; order Pseudomonadales; family Cellvibrionaceae; genus WACF01. The sequence goes on along the minus strand of JBBDIU010000104.1, from coordinate 9,659 downwards.
AGCCACGGAGTACGGGCTGGCCAGCCTGGAGAGAAATTTTTTTCTGGACAATGAACGAGACTGTCTCCACATTGCCCGGCAATTCCAACTGTTTCTGGCGGACGCGAGACGCACCGGGCAGGGGCTAGCCATCGGCCATCCCTACCCCGAGACCCTGCAATTTCTGAGCGCGGCCTTGCCACAATTGGCGGCGCTGGATGTTCAATTGGTGCCCGTTTCTCGCCTTCTGCCCCACACGCCCTCACCATCCAACACCGGGTCGCGCCCGCTCGACGGGTTTCGTGACCACGTTGAGAGGCTTTTACCCGCCCTCGGCCAAGAATAAAGATCAGAAAGAGGTATTAGAAAACGGTATATGCCGGGCAGGACAAACAAGCTATGATGGCGAAATCGGTGCTGATTGCAGGGTTTATTGGGTTTTTATAAACCTGAGTTATTAGCAGCGTGGCGACCTTGGGCGAAACGCCATGGGGTCGCGATGTATTTTTACCCGATTGCCCACCAATCGGCAACCGACACGACTAGGACTATGAAGCTGAATCGTACCGGCGAACAAGGAAGTGTACCCTCTCGGAATGACCGTTTTTTTACCAACGATGATTATTGGTATTACACCACTCGCGAAGGTGTCAACATTGGCCCCTTCGACTCATTGGAAGACGCCACCCACGGGGCCAATGAATTCATCGATTTTATTTGCGGTGCCGAGCCCTCGTTCTCCCGCACTCTGGAGCGATATAGCAGGAACCCGGCAATCGCCTAAGGGCATCACCTAAAGGCTAAGCCCCCGGCAAGCCCGCCCAGCAGCCCCGGCTTTCGCAGCTCGGGGCCAAGCCCCAACTCCCTGTTCGATTACCTTCCTTCTCGATTGACCTGCATCTGAATCGCACTGTAAACAGCGCGCTACAGACGCACCTCGATGTCGCGCTCACGCAGATAGCGCTTGGCCTCGGGGATAGTGCATTGACGAAAGTGAAAAATGCTGGCCGCCAGCACGGCACTGGCCTTACCTTCCACGATACCGTCCACCAGATGCTGGAGATTGCCCACCCCACCCGAGGCGATCACCGGTATAGCGACCGCCTCACTCACGGCGCGGGTCAGCGCCAGGTCAAAGCCGTCTTTGGTGCCGTCACGATCCATGCTGGTCAACAGAATTTCCCCGGCGCCGTTGGCGGCCATTTGCCTGGCCCACGCCACCGCCTCGATACCGGTCGCGTGACGGCCACCATGAGTGAAGATCTCCCAACGCGGCGACTCGCCCTCGGCCGACACGCGCTTGGCATCAATAGCCACCACGATGCATTGTGCTCCAAAGCGCTCGGAGGCTGCCCTGACGAAATCCGGATCCTTTACGGCGGCAGAGTTGATGCTGACCTTGTCCGCACCGGCGTTTAACATGCGGCGGATATCCTCCAGGGTGCGGATGCCGCCGCCCACCGTCAGTGGAATAAACACCTCGCTGGCCATCCGCTCCACCGTATGGACCATGGTATCGCGGTCTTCGTGGCTGGCGGTGATATCGAGAAATACCACCTCGTCGGCCCCTTCCTCGTTATAGCGCTTGGCCACTTCGACAGGATCACCGGCGTCGCGGATATCGACGAATTTTACGCCTTTGACCACTCGGCCCTGGTCGACGTCGAGACAGGGAATAACGCGTTTGGCAAGAGTCACCGCTTACTAACCTCGAGTATTGGTCGCTTGCGCGGCTGAGTGATCGCACCACGCCTGGGCCTCGGCCACATCCAGGCTGCCCTCGTAAATGGCCCGTCCCGTGATGGCGCCCAAAATGCCGTGATGGGCCTCGGCTTGCAGGGCCTTGATGTCCTCCAGGCTGGAAACGCCCCCGGAAGCAATCACCGGGATCGGGGAAGCTTTGGCCATTTCCACGGTGGCTTCAATGTTGACCCCGGCCATCATGCCGTCGCGGGCGATGTCGGTATAGACAATGGCTTCCACGCCGTCACCGGCGAATTGTTTCGCCAGATCCGTGGCTTTGAGACTGGACACCTCGGCCCAGCCCTCGGTGGCCACCAGGCCGTTTTTAGCGTCCACACCCACGATAACGTGCCCGGGAAAGCGCTCGCATACCCGCTTCACAAAATCCGGCTCATTCACTGCCTTGGTGCCAATGATCACGTAGCTGACCCCTGCACCCAGGTAGTAGTCCACCGTGTCGAGACTGCGTATGCCACCGCCGATCTGGATCGGCAGGTCTGGAAAACGACGCGCAATACGGGTGATCACCGCGCCGTTGACGGGCTTACCTTCGAAAGCGCCGTCCAGGTCCACCAGATGGAGGCGGCGCGCTCCGCAGTCCACCCACTGCTGGGCCATGGCCACCGGATCGTCGGAAAACACGGTCGACTGATCCATAAGGCCTTGGCGCAGGCGCACACACTGGCCGGCTTTTAAATCAATGGCGGGGATAATAAGCATGTCAGGTCCAAATACGAAAGCCCCGGGGGCAGCGCTAAACGGTGCCTTTCCAGGCGACGAAGTTTCTCAACAATTGCAAACCATCGGTGTGGCTCTTTTCCGGGTGGAATTGCACGGCAAACAGATTGTCGCGCTGTAAGGCGGCGCTAAAAGTGGTGCCGTAGGAACAGCGCCCCGCCACCTGCCCGGGATGCCCGGATTCCACGTAATAACTGTGCACAAAGTAAAACCGGCTGTTTTGAGGTATACCCTGCCACAAGGGGTGATCACAGGTTTGCTCCACTTGATTCCACCCCATGTGGGGCACCTTCAGGCGATCACCCGCTTCATCGAGCACGTCGGGGGGAAAACGTTTCACCGTGCCGGGCAGGATATCCAGGCAGGCGACCCCATTGTTTTCCTCACTAAAGGCCATCAGGGCCTGCATGCCCACACACACGGCCAGCACCGGCTTGCCCACATCCATGGCTTCGGCGACCTTGCGATCCACCCCCAAGCGGAGAATTTCCGCCATGCAGTCGCGGATTGCCCCCACCCCCGGGAAAATTATGCGATCGGCCGCCTGGATAAGGTTTCCGTCGGCGGTAATGTCCACCCGGACCCCCGGCGCCACTCGGTGAATGGCGCTGGCCACGGAATGCAGATTACCCATGCCGTAATCGATGATGGCCAGGTGTTTGGCGGACATAACAATCTAATCCGAAAAGGAGACTACAAACTGCCCTTGGTGGAGGGCAGGATACCGCCCATGCGCGGGTCCGGAGTTACAGCCATTCGCAAAGCGCGGCCAAAGGCCTTGAAGACTGTTTCGATCTGGTGATGGGCGTTGGCCCCCTTGAGACAGTCGATGTGCAATGTCACTTGGGCGTGGTTGACGAAGCCCTGAAAGAATTCGCGAAACAGCTCGGTATCAAACTGCCCTATGCGCTTTTGGGTGAACTCCAAGTTCATAAACAGCCCCGGGCGACCGGAAAAATCGATTACCACCCGCGACAAGGACTCGTCCAGGGGCACGTAGGCATGGCCATAGCGGGTGATGCCTTTTTTGTCCCCCAGCGCCTTGGCCACTGCCTGGCCCAGGGTAATCCCGATATCCTCCACCGAGTGGTGATCGTCGATCTGGGTATCGCCCTGGCAATTGACATCCAGGTCGATCATGCCGTGCCGGGCAATCTGGTCCATCATGTGTTCCAGAAACGGGACTCCGGCAGCGAGCTTCGCCTTGCCCGTGCCGTCCAGGTTTACCCGCACGGTGATTTGGGTTTCCAGCGTATCGCGCTTAACGGTGGCCGACCTTTCGGTCATCGGATCTTCCTCACGGTTGCCGCCAGGATCGTATACGGCGGGAAAGGGGCGGGCTCAAACAAGGCGCGAATTATACTGGCTTGAACCCGCCAGCCGCCAGCCCGTTGTGCCGATTTCCCGTGTTTCCTCTGGTGTAGCCCCCGGTCGCTTGTTCGCAACAAATCCAAGCAAAAACTCAAAATCCCCCAACCGCCGCTAAACAATCAAGCTACAGCGAATCAACTGATTACCTGGGAAACCATATCAAAAAATATAAATGCCCAGGCAACTAATTATCGAGCCCACAAAACCCCAACAATGCCACCAAACTTCGCCCCGGACTCCCCACTTCCCACTTCCCACTCCCGACTCCCGACTCTCCATACCCACTACCGACCAAGCCCCATCGCCCGCCTGGCGAGAACTTTTTTCAAAGCCGGCAAGTTATTCACCTGCCGTACTCCCATGTTGCGCGCCAAATGCAAACCCGGATCCCGGCTGCCAAACAGGCGCTTGAAGCCTTCCATTAGCGCCATCATCCCCAGGTTTGCCCCTTTTCGTCGGCGTTGATAGCGCCGCAAGAGGGAATAATCGCTTAGGGGGATCCCGCGTTGTAGCGCGCGCTCGATTTCGCCGGCCAATGCTTCGGCATCCAACAGTCCCAGATTGACCCCTTGGCCAGCCAAGGGGTGGATCGTGTGAGCCGCGTCGCCCACCAGGGCGAACCCCGGCCGCACATAGTCGGAGGCATGGCATTGTCGGAGGGGAAAGCTAAAGCGTTTGGCAACGTCGGTGATCTTGCCCAGCTTGTGCTCGAAGGCGGCCCCCAGCGCTTCGGCAAAGCTGGCGTCGTCCATGGCCATCAAGGCCGGGACGCGGTTCCGATCAAGCGACCAAACGATGGAGCTAAAGTAAGAATCGCCCGCGCCACCTTGCAACGGCAGGAAGGCCAGGGGGCCGGTATGCATGAAACGCTGCCAGGCGGTGAAGTTGTGGGAATTCTCGCTGCGCACGGTGGTGACTATGGCATCCTGGTCATAGTCCCATTCCCGGGTTTCCATGCCAAGCAATTGGCGGATTTTGGAATTGCCGCCGTCGGCGGCCAGCACCAGGGAGGATTCAAGACGTTCACCATCGTCCAACACCAGCGTCAGCCGATCACCAGTGGCGGGAAGGCCCTCCTGCACCTGCTCCACTTTGCGACCCCGGAGCAGGGACACGCGGGAACAGGCGGCCAGCCGATCCAACAATGCGCACAGGACGACCGCGTTTTCCACGATGTGTCCCAGATTTTCCTCGCGAAACTCGCGGCTGTTAAATTCAATACTGGCCGTGCCCTCACCGTCCCAGACGAACATCCGGGTATAGGGACAAACGCGTTGAGCCTGAATGGCGGACCAGGCACCCAAGGAATCCAAAAATTGTTGCGATTGACGGGTAAGCGCGACCACCCGCGGATCGAACTGCTCGCCTCGGTACAAGGTGGGGGCGGGGCCCGGCTCGACAAGCGCCACCTGCAGCTGGGCCGCGTGCTCATGGTGCGCGAGGGCGCAAGCAAGGCTGGCGCCCACCACCCCGCCGCCGACTATGACGATGTCGTAGCGGTTAGCTCTATCAGCCGCGGCGCTCATTAGCCCAAGCCCATGGTTTGCCATGCCAACAGGCGTTTGGCGGGGGGCAAGGCATCCAGCGCCAACAAACCCAGGTTGCGGAGCAGGGATTTAGCGGAATCGCTATTGGAAAACCAACGCACAAACCCATCGCTCAGTTGGATGGTGGCTCGCTGATCGGCCGCTTGCTTTTGAATATAGGCGTGCAAAAGGCAGGGGTCGTGGAGCCCCAACCCCGCCCCCCTGGCCACCCCCAAGGCTTCACTCAACGCCAGACAGTCGCGCAACGCCAGGTTAAAACCCTGTCCCGCCACGGGATGAAGTGAGTGCGCCGCGTTGCCCATTAACACCAATGAACGACGAACCTGCTCTTTGGCTAACGACAGCTGCAATGGGTAGAGGTGGCGAACTCCCACTTTCTGGAAAACACCCTGGCGATACCCAAAATAATCTTGCAGGCCTTGCAAGAATTCGCCGTCACTGCAATGACCTAGAGCTTCCGCCCGATCGGTCGGGAGGGTCCATATCAGAGCCATTGTGTGGCTCTGATCCGATTCGCCCAGCGGCAACAACGCTATCGGGCCGTCAGCGGTGAAGCGCTCATAGGCAACACCCGCGTGAGGTCGATCGGCGATGATGTTGGCGATAATCGCCGACTGGTCGTAATCCTGCTGATCCAACGCGATACCGAGCTGGCCGCGCAGTTGCGAATTCACGCCATCGGCAAGCACCAGTAACTGGCAGTTGAATTCTTGGACTTGTCCCTTGCGTTCAACTGTCAAGCAGTAACCGCGCGCGGTCGCCTGTGCTTTAGACACCGATGCCGGCGCCAGGCAGCGAATCCGTTGAAACGCTTCCAACCGCCCGGCAAGCACCTTTCCCAGCCAAGGATTTTCCACCACGTAACCGACTGCATCCAAACCGTATTCCCGCGCGTCGAGTACACTGCCGCCAAAATGCCCCTTGTCGGACACGTGAACCTGACGAATACGGGTCAGGTGTTCGCTCAGCGGTAGCCAAAGGCCGCAGCGTTCAAGGATTTCCCGGGAGCCGGCGGACAGGGCGGTGGAACGCGCATCGAAACTGGAATGATAGTCACTTGGATTAAAAGGGAAGGACTCGAGGAGAGTGATCCGCAAATCGGGATTTTCCTTGGCCAATAACACTGCCAAGCTGATGCCCACCATGCCACCACCGACGATGGCGACATCGGCGTCATCCAATTGTCTTTTGTTCAATGGTCCTTCGACATTTGCATCGATGCTAGTCATCACGAAGCCATCAGCGCTTCGATCTCATCCACTTGCTTTGGCGCCCCAACGCTCAGTTCTTCGCAGCCCTCCTTGGTGATGACGACATCGTCTTCAATGCGAATACCGATACCGCGCCATTTTTTTTCGACCGTTTCGTCGTCGGGGGCGATGTAGATCCCGGGCTCGACTGTCATGACCATGCCCGGTTCGAGCACGCGCCACTGGCCGCCCACCTTGTAATCTCCCACATCGTGCACATCCATTCCCAGCCAATGGCCGATGCGATGCATGTAAAAGCGCTTGTAATCCTCGCCTTCAATCAAGGTTTCAATATCACCGCGCAACAGACCCAGCTCAACGAGACCTTCGGTAATAACGCGCACCGAGATTTCGTGGGGATCGTTCCAGTGATTGCCTGGCTTAATTGTCGTCATGGCTTGCTGCTGTGCTTCCAGCACGATGTGATAGAGCGCTTTTTGTTCCGGGGAGAATTTGCCGTTGACAGGAAATGTGCGCGTAATGTCAGCAGCATAGAATTCCAACTCGCAGCCGGCGTCAATCAGTAGCAAATCGCCGTCCTTGAGCTTTTTGCTATTGGCCACGTAGTGCAGTATGCAGCCATTGTCTCCACCGCCGACAATAGGGTTGTAAGCGACTTCCCGCGCACCATTGAACGCAAATTCGTGACGCAGCTCGGCTTCGATTTGATATTCGTTCATCCCCGGCCGGCATACCTGCATGGCGCGCGCATGCGCCCGGGCCGAAATCTCGCCCGCCCGCTTCATAATGCGCAACTCGGCGGCGCTTTTAAATAAACGCATGTCGTGCAGGTAATGATCCAGGTCGAGAAATTCCCCCGGCGGCGTGGCGCCGGCTCGCACCTTGGCACGAATGGTATTGACCCACTCCATAACCTGGCGATCAAAGTCGGGGTTTTTGCCCATAGCGTAGTACACGCGCTCGGTGCCTTCGATCAGCCCCGGCAAAATATCGTCAATGTCTTCGATGGGAAACGCATCATCCGCGCCATACTCCTCGCACGCACCCTCGGGGCCCGCAATATAGCCGTCCCAGATTTCCTTTTCCTTATCGCGCTCGCGACAAAACATCACCGTTTCACCGTGGTGGCGACCGGGAATAAGTACCAGTACTGCCTGCGGTTCGTCGAAGCCCGACAGGTAATGGAAATCGCTGTCCTGCCGAAAAGGATAGTCGGCATCGCGATTGCGAGTGCGCACATTGGCCGACGGCAGAATCGCAATGCTGTTCGGCTCCATGTGTTCCATCAAAGTTTTGCGGCGGCGGGCGAATTCTTGTTTGCTAATGCTGCTCATTGACGACAGTTCCGGAACCAGCGAAGCGCTGCATCACGACCAAACGTGCCATGGCAGCATGTAATGACGTTGCAGGAAGTGAAAGGCGAATAGTGAATGGTAGCCCCGAGCTTTGGACCACCGACAGTGCCACGATTCACCATTCACCATTCACCATTCACCATTCACCATTGACTATTCACCTCATTGCTCATGCCAAAGCCCGTACTTAGGCCAAATTTGACTCTTTTGTCAACCAAAATGCCACCCAAGCGTACCTAGTGAACCGTGGGCGACTCCGGCGGCGGGTCTCCATCCGCCAACACGCCAATTTCCATGAAAATACTGAGCGCGGCCAAGCGGATGTATTCGACAATCTCCTGGTAATCCGTCTCGCTGTCCTCGTGGTCCTCGGATTCGGGGCCAATCTGTACCAGCGCAGCAAAATCGCGCAGGGCGTCGGCGGTATCGCCCGACAGTACCGTATCGTCGCTGACGCCGGAGGTACCAAAACCATTGAGAAAGCCCTGACACCAGTGACTAAGGGCCATAACGCGCTGTTCCAATTCCGTATCCCCGGAAGGCAGCAACAACTCGATGCTCAGCTGTTCGTCGCGCAGTTGCTGCAAGGTCACGCGGTACAGGTCCGCGATCAAGTGGTCGGCCCGGGGATCCGGTCTGGCGGTATCGAGAAACTCCCGGGCGGATGCCAGCCATTCGCCTTCCGAGTGGCGGCCGCCGCCGCACAAGCGACCACACAGCATGCCGTGTAACTCGGCGGGACTGCCGAGCGCCCCCAGGGAAATAAAAGTATCGGCAACGCCGTCGAAGGATGGCAAGGCTTCGCTATCAGTCTGTGTCATAGTGCTGTGCGGGGTCGGTTGGAGTCGGTCATCCTAACACGAAATGCTCCGGAGCCTCCTCCCCTCCGAGGGCTCCAGGCCTTTGCGTCGCTGCGTTTGGCGCAGACAAATTGCAACTGGCGAGATATCGAAACCGTGGCGGGCAAGCGGACACTGAGTGGAATAATTGACCCGTTCGGGCCCGCGCAATATAGTACTTGGCGCCGGGCACCGAACCATCAGCTAAAATGATGGAATACAACACCAAGCACAGGCCTGCGACGACGGATTATGACTCGACCTACGATATCGACACTAGAGATCAAATTGGACCAGCTGGTTCAGATCTGCGAGCGGCTGAATCAGGAAAACCGCAAGCTGCGTGACCAGCAGTCCGGCTGGCTGCGTGAACGGACCCGCTTGATTGAAAAGAACGAGTTGGCCCGGACCCGCGTCGAAGCGATGATCACGCGCCTGAAGAGCCTGGAAGCCGAAACCTAGGCCCGCGCAGAACTCACGTTAGGGGAACCTGCATTAGTGCGAGGTCACAGGACACAGTATGAGCGACAGCCACACCGTCACGGTAAGCCTATTGGACAAAGACTACCAGATCGCCTGCCCGCCAGACGAGCAGGAAGCGCTGTACCGTGCCTCTCGCTCCCTGGACGCGCGCTTACGGGCAATTCGGGACGGCGGTAACGTTGTTGGCCTGGAACGCGTGGTCATTATGGCGGCGCTGAATCTCAGCTATGAATTGCAGGCTGCCAATGAGCGCTCCGCAAACAGCAGCCTGGACGACGACCTGCTACAAACTTTGTCGGACAAGGTCGATCGCGCGCTGGATCAGCTGCGCGACTAAACTAGGGAGCCTCTGAATAATACCAATACGTCTCTGCGTGACCTGAAGCGTTCAGA
>JBBDIU010000103.1:0-18657 GCA_040880205.1 Cellvibrionaceae bacterium | reverse complement strand
CGACCAGCGATAGGTTGCGCAATTCAACCCAGTCATTGCCAATCTTATAGTTGCTGTAGTATTCAGCGATTTCCTTTTGCAGCAATTTAATGCGATGGTTGGCCCGTTGCAGGCGCTTTCGGGTGCGCACAATGCCGACGTAATCCCACATGAAACGGCGCAGCTCATCCCAGTTGTGCGAGATAACGACATCTTCGTCGGAGTCCACCACCCGCGATTCGTCCCAGGGCTGTGCCTGTTGTGGGGGATTGATCGTTCCGATTAATTGGGCGATGTGTGCCGCCGCCGACTGCGCGTAGACCACGCATTCCAGTAGCGAATTGCTGGCGATGCGATTGGCGCCGTGCAGGCCAGTGAAGGTGGTTTCACCGATGGCGTACAAATGCTGCAAATCGGTGCGGCCGTACCGGTCGACGACAATGCCGCCACAGGTGTAATGGGCGGCGGGCACCACTGGCATGGGATCCCGGGTAATGTCGATGCCAAAGTCGAGGCAGCGCTGTTTCACGGTAGGGAAGCGCTCGCTGATAAAGGCCGCGCTTTTGTGGCTGATGTCCAGATAAACAAAATCATAACCCAGGCGCTTCATTTCATGGTCGATGGCGCGGGCTACAATGTCGCGTGGCGCCAATTCCTCTCGCTCATCAAACCGATGCATGAAACGCGAGCCATCGGGCAGCTTCAATTGCGCGCCTTCGCCGCGCAAAGCCTCTGTCAACAGAAATGATTTTGCTTTGGGGTGGTACAAACAGGTAGGGTGAAACTGATTGAATTCCATATTGGCGATGCGGCATCCACTGCGCCAGGCCATGGCAATACCATCCCCACTGGCGCTGTCCGGGTTGCTGGTATACAAATAGACCTTGCTGGCGCCACCGCTGGCCAGCACAACGGTTTTTGCGTGGAACACATCGACCCGGTCGACTTCGCGATTGAAAACGTAGGCGCCGACACAGCGCATTTTGCGGCTGCCGCTGTCCGGCTGGGTGATAAGATCCATGGCAATGTGGTGCTCGAACAGATCGACTCCCGCAGTTTTTATTCGGTCGATGAGGGCGCTTTCCACTGCCTGACCGGTGCTGTCGGCGCTGTGAATAATGCGACGGTGACTGTGGCCACCCTCCTGTGTCAGATGGAAGTCCTGCCCGTTGGCTTGGTCCCGGGTAAATTCCACACCTTGGGCCACCAGCCAGTCGATAGCTGCCTTGCCCCGTTCAATGGTAAATCGCACCGCGTCCTCATGGCATAGTCCGCGGCCGGCCGCCAGGGTGTCGGCCACATGGTTTTCAACCGAATCGGCGGTATCTAGAACGGCGGCAATCCCCCCCTGGGCGAACCAGGTTGAGCCCTCTTGTAATTGGCCTTTGCTGAGGACGGCAATTTTGCCCGCCTGTGCCAGATTGAGGGCAAGTGTCAGCCCGGCGGCGCCGCTGCCGATAACCAGGACGTCATAGTAATGATTCTGCATGTGAGGGCTCGACTCTGATACCTGCACTCCGCTACCTGCACTCCGACATCTGCAACCACACAAGCAACGGATTTTCTTGAAAATTTACGTTTGCACGGCAAGGGCGTGTAGTATATACACCCTTGTCCCAGCGGGGAATGCGGGGGGTCAGTTGGCGAAAATTTATCCATTTGCCGGCAGCAGGGGATGAGTCTGACCGGCGTGGTCCTTTCGGTGAACTTATGATCCAGCCCTGGGTCTAGCCTCCCGTCGCGTGGGGTGATTTAGCTGCCATTACACGCGCGGCAAGGCCTTTGCCCGCAAAGGACCACTGCCAGGCATGGCTGAACGCGGCCGGCAGGATATTGAATTACCACACAGCGGTATTGGGGAGTGGCTAGATGGCAGCGCAATCTGCGCAGGAAACAGATCAGCAACTGGTGGAGAGAGTCCAGAAGGGGGATAAGCGGGCGTTCGATCTGCTGGTACTGAAGTATCAGCACAAGATTCTAGCCATTGTGGGCCGCTTCGTCCGCGACAGTGGCGAGGTTCACGACGTAGCGCAGGAGGCATTTATAAAAGCTTATCGGGCCCTGGGCAATTTTCGCGGCGACAGCGCCTTCTATACTTGGTTGTACCGCATTGCTATTAACACCGCGAAGAACCATTTGGTCGCCCGCAGTCGCCGACCGCCAGCCAGCGATGTCGACATGAACGATGCGGAATTTTATACCGGTAGTGATGTATTGAAGGATCAGGATACGCCCGAGAATCTGCTATTTCGCGACGAGCTCCAGGCGGTGGTCAATGAAACCATTGAGGGTTTGCCGGAGGATCTGAAAACAGCCGTGACCCTGCGAGAGTTTGAAGGCCTCAGTTATGAGGAAATCGCGGTGGTGATGGACTGTCCAATGGGTACGGTCCGTTCGCGTATTTTCCGGGCGCGGGAGGCTATCGATAAGCAGGTTCAGATTCTGATGGACGGCAAGGCGTCAATTAAGTAAGGATGGCCCCGATTAGCGGTGGAATTTCCCGGTTTATCGCCGCTGTGCTGGAAACCAATACTATTGTGGCTTGTCATAATGGGAGCTTCGGGGCGCCCCGGATAGCCTGAAGCCGTGGGCCATCCAACTAGGGTGCTGAATGGCTGGCTCGGCGGGTTTTTGGTCGACGGCTCGGAGTCGGAAATCGCCGGTTTCGTTCGCCGATCGTAGGTGTTCGAGTGCGAGGAAGCTAGGCGCGGTTGGCTTACAACGTCGCGTGCATGACTTGGTTTATATAATCTGGTTTACAACTTAGCCTGGTAGACAAGTATCGGCAGGCGTCAACGTTAAAGGTGTTAGCAGGAATGTCTCAAAGTGTAGATCGAAAGCAGCTCGGCGAATCCCTGTCCGCTTTGGTGGATGACGAAGCATCGGAGCTTGAAGTCCATCGAGTGTTGGCGGAATCGCAGCAGGATGCAAGCGTTCGCCAACGTTGGCACCGCTACCAAATGGCCCGCGCCGCTTTGAAAGGCGATATAGGCGATCTGACAACCACGGGCTTCGCCGATCGCATTCGCGATGCCATTGCCCAGACTGATTTTGATCATCAAACTGAATTTGATCATGGGTCTGACCAGGTCGCCCAGGGTGCTGGTGCCGGCCGCTGGAAAGGCAATGCCGGACGGGTCGCGATTGCAGCATCGGTGGCAGCAGCGGTTCTCGTGGGCTCTCAGCAACTGAGTCTGGTTGCATTCAATGACTTTGGTTCGGAAGGCCTTGCCCAACAGCCTGCCCAGTCGGCGCCGAGCGCAACCACCAGTGCCATAAGTATTCCGACTATTAACGTGCAGAACGTCAGCGGCGGCGATGCAACCCTGCAACGTAGCCGTTTACCGCAGAATCTGCAGTATTCGCCCAACGCTCAGCAGCAACAGCTGCAGGATGAGCAAATCCGCCGCTATATTCGTCAACTAATGCTGGAGCATGCGGAACATTCAGCACAGAACAGTGGATCGGGTTTGTTACCCTACGCTCGCGTCCCAGCCGAGGACGAGCGGTAGGTAATCTCGCGGTTATTTGTGTTCTCTTTTCTGGCACGGCGCACCAACGGCAAAGGTCATTTCCTCCGCGAGCAGTCCACACCTCGGCGGCGCCACGTTAACCGGACTGTTATGAACAAACGGCGCGGAATCATTGTTGCGGTTTTATCCGGACTTTTATTTGTCGGTCCACCAATAGCGCTCGCCGCGAATGGCAGCGGGGATGACACCGAGCAGGTCAATCGCGTACTCAAACAAATGTCCACCGCGGTCCGTGAACTCAATTACCGTGGCTTGTTCACTTACGAAGTTGGCGGCTCGCTGGATACCTATCAGATTATTCATCGGGTTAGTGGCAATACCGAATACGAGCGTTTGTTTAAGCTAAATGGCGCCGAACGGGAAGTGCTGCGCTCCGGGCAGACGACCAACTGTTTGAGCCAAGGCGACAAACTGCTGCGCGGTCTCTTGCGCCCTCCTCAAATTTCTTCCAATTTGCGCGATAACTATCATTTCTATCTCACCGGCGATGAGCGAGTGGCTGGTCGCCCTACGGTGGTTGTGCAAGTCGTTCCCAAGGATGAGCATCGTTTCGGTTACACGCTCGGCATTGACAAGCAAAGCGGCCTACCGCTGAAAAGCATGCGGGTCAGCACTGGCAAACGAATCATGGAGCGAATTCAGTTTATTGACCTGAGTGTGGGTGCGGAAATTGGTGACCCGGAACTGAATCCTTTGTCCGAGCAACACAACCAGGCGGCGCACGATTTAATTGACTGCCGATCGACCTCAACTGCCGAACAGCCCGCTTGGCAGCCAAATTGGCTCCCGGCTGGTTTCGTCTATTCCGGACAGCGGGAGACAGAAACTGGCGATCACATGCTGACCTATACCGACGGCCTTGCGACATTTTCGATTTTTGTCGGTCGCGCGAATGCCCGAGCGGCCATCGAGGGGCGCGCTCAGATCGGGGCAACGGTAGCTTACGTGAATCAAAGGGTTTGGAATGGGCAGCCTCACAGTGTTACCGTGGTGGGCGAAATTCCTTTCGCTACCGCACAACAGGTGGTCGCCGCGCTTGAACCCCGCCAGTGATGTTTAACCGGATTACAACATGCTGACAGAAACCGGCCGCATTATGGCCGTTGACAAAGATCACCTGTGGGTTGAAACGATCAATCGTTCCACCTGTGGCTCCTGCGTTGCGGAAAAGGGCTGCGGACAAAGCTTATTGGCGAGATGGGCGGCAAAAAGCGCTTATATGAAAGTATTGCTTGATGGCCGAGATCCGCGAGCTTTCAACATTAACGACACAGTCAGCATCGGTATTCCGGAAGACGTGGTAGTGAAAAGTTCCCTGATCATCTATTGCCTGCCAATTTTGCTGTTACTGGTGGGCGGCGCTATTGGCCAATATACAGTGGGAAGCGAGAACGCTTCCATTCTCGCCGCATTGACCGGTTTGCTTGTGGGTGGTTTATTAGTGAAACTTTACAGCTGGTCTGCTGGTCGCAACCGCCGATTGCAGCCGGTTATTGTGGATGTTTTAACCCGTCACGGGTAAACATTAATAACGTTTTTAAGAAAGCGAGGTGTTCCGGATGACGTTCAAACGTATTTTGCTGACGTTTTTTATGGTGGCTGTTGTTCCTGCGGCCAGCCATGCCGTCGACCTGCCCAACTTCACGGATCTCATCGAGGAAGTCTCTCCCGCCGTGGTAAAAATCACCACTTCGGCAACCATGGGCGGACGCCAGGCGATGCCGATTCCGCCCGGGGAGGAGATTCCGGAATTATTTCGTCGCTTCTTCGATCCCCGCATACCCGAGGGCGGCGATCCACGGCAAATGCCGGAGCGGAATATCGGCGGCATGGGTTCAGGGTTTATTATCTCCAAGGACGGCTATGTCCTGACCAACAATCATGTGGTGGCCAATGCCGACGAGATCCTGGTGCGCATGGGCGACCGACGCGAGTTTGAAGCAGACGTAGTGGGCACCGATGAGCGTTCCGATCTGGCCCTGCTGAAAATCGATGGTGAGGATCTGCCTTATCTGGAATTCGCCACCGACGGTGAACTGCGCGTTGGCGAATGGGTTTTGGCCATCGGCTCTCCCTTCGGGTTGGACTTTTCTGCCAGCCAGGGCATTGTCAGTGCCGTGGAACGGGACATTCCGAGCGGTGGCAGTGGGAACTATGTCCCTTTTATTCAAACTGACGTGGCGATCAACCCGGGAAATTCTGGTGGTCCTTTGTTTAATCTGAAGGGCGAAGTTGTCGGTATCAACTCCCAGATCTTTACCCGCTCCGGCGGATACATGGGGCTGTCGTTCGCCATCCCCGCCGATGTGGCTCAGGGGGTGGTCAATCAGCTGAAGACCAAAGGCCGCGTTGAGCGAGGATATCTCGGCGTTCAGATTAGCGACCTGAGTCGCGACGAAGCAATCGCTTTTGGCCTGCCCCGACCCCAAGGAGCCCTGGTGGAGGATGTGATGCGTGGTGGCCCGTCCGACCTGGCAGGCTTGAAACCAGGCGATGTCATTCTTGAGTTTAATAAAATAGATATAGAACAATCCAGTGATCTACCTCTGGTAGTAGGCAACACTGAACCTGGCAAGAAGGTTCCGGTTTTGGTCATGAGAGAGGGCAGGAAGCGCACCATCGACGTCACCGTTGGCACTCTCGACGCCGAGGATGAAGAGCCACCGGAACTCGCCGCCGAACCGTCACAGGTTCCCACCGACCAGCTAGGTTTGAGTGTTGATAACTTGCGGGAAGGCGTGCGAGGCAATTTGCAGATAGACGGCGGAGTGCGAATCGCCCAAGTAGCCCCCGACAGTCCCGCTTCCAAGGCTGGTCTGCGCCGTGGCGATGTACTGATGCAATTGGGTTTTGAAAGCATTGATAGCGTCGAGCATTACCAACGAATCGTCGAGTCGCTACCCTCGGGGCGCCCGGTTCCGATCCGGATTTATCGCCAGGGGCGTTCGGCTTACAGCACCATCAAAATCGATTAAATTGCCATTCCTCGCTGCGGGGCCACGGCTGTGGCCCCGTCTTCTTCCGCGGCCACCCCAGGCGCCGGGCGCCGCAAATTGCGCTGCCCCCAAAGGTCCAAATGCTGTAGACTGTGCGCCAACTTGGCGGCGCTACCTGCCGTTCAACTCCTTGATTCGAAACGTAATTTGAGCTTCCGTGACCGACCTTAGCCACATCCGCAACTTCTCTATCATTGCCCACATCGATCACGGTAAATCCACCATCGCCGATCGCTTTATTCAGATTTGCGGTGGGTTGACCGACCGGGAAATGGCGGAGCAGGTACTCGATTCCATGGATCTGGAGCGAGAGCGGGGCATTACCATCAAAGCACAGAGCGTACACTTGCGCTATCCGGCTAGAGATGGAAAAACCTACGAACTGAATTTGATCGATACCCCTGGGCACGTGGATTTTTCCTACGAAGTGTCCCGCTCCCTGGCGGCGTGTGAAGGCGCCTTGTTGGTGGTGGATGCGGCCCAGGGAGTGGAAGCGCAATCCGTGGCCAACTGTTACACCGCCGTTGAACAAGGCCTGGAAGTTATTCCCGTGCTCAATAAAATGGATCTGCCCCAGGCGGAACCGGAGCGCGTGGTGCAGGAAATCGAAGACATCATCGGGATCGATGCTTCCGCGGCGGTCCACTGCAGTGCCAAATCGGGCATGGGGGTGGAGGATGTCTTGGAACAACTGGTACAACTCGTGCCGCCGCCGTTAGGCGATGAGGATGCACCGTTGCAAGCCTTGATTATCGATTCCTGGTTTGACAACTACCTGGGCGTGGTGTCGCTGGTACGGGTTAAAAACGGTACCTTGAAAGTTAAAGACAAAATTGTCACCAAATCGATTGGCAAACCGCACGTGGTCGACAGTGTTGGCGTGTTTACGCCCAAACTCGAGAAAACCCGGGAACTGACGGCCGGGGAAGTGGGTTTCGTGGTTGCCGGCATCAAGGACATTCACGGCGCGCCCGTGGGCGATACCATCACTCACAGCCATACCGCGTCGGTGGATTCCCTGCCGGGGTTTAAAAAGGTAAAACCGCAGGTGTACTCGGGCATGTTTCCCGTAAGCGCCGATGACTATGAGGCGTTTCGCGAAGCGTTGGCCAAATTGACGCTGAACGATGCCTCCCTGTTTTACGAGCCGGAAAGTTCCGATGCCCTGGGTTTTGGCTTTCGCTGCGGTTTCCTGGGGATGCTGCACATGGAAATTGTGCAGGAACGCCTGGAGCGTGAGTACGATCTCGATCTAATCACCACCGCCCCAACAGTGGTCTATGAAGTTCTGAAGAACGATGACGAGCTGGTGTATGTGGACAATCCTTCCAAGTTGCCGGACGCCGGTAACATCGCCGAGATGCGCGAACCGATCGTGGAAGCCAACATTTTATTGCCCCAAGCCTATTTGGGCCCGGTGATTACATTATGCGAGGAGCGGCGCGGTGTGCAAAAAGATATGCAGTACCTGGGTGGACAGGTGGCGTTGCGCTATTTGATGCCAATGAATGAAGTTGTAATGGATTTCTTCGATCGTTTGAAATCCGCCAGCCGAGGTTTCGCCTCGCTGGATTACAACTTCGTTCATTTTCGGGTGGCCCGCCTGGTGCGCCTGGATGTACTGATTAATGCGGAAAAAGTGGATGCCCTGGCGCTGATTGTTCACCGCGATAATTCGCAGGCGAGAGGCCGCTCCCTGGTCGAAAAAATGAAGGAATTGATTCCCCGGCAAATGTTTGACGTGGCAATCCAGGCCGCGGTGGGCGGGCAGGTCATTGCCCGGGCCACGGTAAAAGCTTTGCGTAAAAACGTTACCGCGAAATGCTACGGTGGCGATGTGACCCGCAAGCGCAAGTTACTTGAAAAGCAAAAGGCCGGGAAAAAACGCATGAAGCAGGTAGGCCGGGTCGAAATTCCGCAGGACGCTTTTTTAGCGGTGCTGAAGGTTGATAGGTAAAGAGCTGTTGTCAGACAAGTATAAAGTTAAACGAAAAAGAGAAACGCATGGACATTAATTTTCCACTGATTTTGGTTATCCTGGTTTTTGTTACAGGAGCAATTGCTCTGTTCGACTGGATTGTGCTCGCCAAACAGCGCCGTGAGGCCGTGGCAACTGTCGACCGGCAATTTAAAGGCGTTGATCTGAGCAACGAAAGACAAAAAGCGGCCTACGATGCCGCTCGATCAGTGGCATTGCGCGAGCCGGTACCGGTGGAATATGCCAAGTCCTTTTTCCCAGTGCTTGCAATCGTTCTGGTATTGCGTTCATTTCTTGTGGAACCGTTCCAGATTCCATCGGAATCCATGATTCCCACTCTGGAAGTGGGTGATTTCATTTTGGTTAATAAATATACCTACGGGATTCGTCTGCCCGTTATTGGAACCAAGGTTATCGATATCAATGATCCGCAACGCGGTGATGTCATGGTTTTTTTCCCGCCGGGAGAAACCCGGTATTTTATTAAACGAGTGATCGGCTTGCCCGGCGACGAGATCACGTATAGCAATAACGAGTTGAGTATCAACGGCGAACCGGTCGAACACGAGATTATTGATAGAGAGGCGGCGGTTAACCGCGGCGAATTTTGCTATCGCGCCGACAGCAGTTACCGGGTCATCGAAGAGCGCCTCGGCGACAACACTCATTTGGTGAGAACCTGTGTTGAGCCGGGGACTCTGAGCCGCGAGGGATACTGGATTGTTCCGGAAGGGCATTATTTCATGATGGGCGATAACCGCGATAATAGCTCCGACAGCCGGGACTGGGGATCGGTGCCGGAAGATCGCATCGTCGGCAAGGCCTTCGCCATCTGGATGCATTGGGAGGAACTACTAAGTCTGCCCAGTTTCAACAGGGTGGGCGGCATCCGTTAGTGGCAGGATAGTCGGTCCTGTACGATAATTGGCTAGTGGCGATAACGCCGATGGCCGAGAGGTACACAGATGAACACAAGACGCTCCCAGCAAGGCCTATCTTCTATCGGCTGGCTGCTGGTCATCCTGGTGGCGGGGTTCTTCCTGACCTGCGCATTCAAATTGGTACCCGCGTACGCGGACAATATGTATATCAAAGACGGTCTCAAATCGCTCAGCGAATTCGAGAACACGGACCGCGGCTACGCCGGTATGTCGAATAGTGATATCAGAAGTCATCTCAGCAACTATTTCTACATCAACAATGTTCGAAGCGAAGCGACCAAGAGCATTGACATAGAACGGAAAAGAGACAAAGTGCTGGTTAACATCAATTACGAAACGCGCGTGCCCCTGTTCTACAATATTGAAGTGGTCATGACCTTTAATAATCAGTTCGACAGCAACCGACCCGCCGCGTGTTGCAAACCGCAAAGTGAATGACATACCCCGACAGCGACTTCTTGGCTGGCTCGGCTATCAGTTCAATGACGCGCGCCTGTTTGAATTGGCACTGACGCATCGCAGCTGTGGATCATTGAACAATGAACGCCTGGAATTTTTGGGTGATTCCCTGCTCAATGCCATTGTTGCCGAGGCACTGTTCCATCAGTTTCCCGACGCCCGTGAAGGCGAACTGAGTCGGCTGCGCGCCCAGTTGGTGAAAGGAGAAACCCTGGCCGCCATTGCCCGCGAGTTCGAAGTGGGGGAATGCCTCAGTTTGGGTGAAGGGGAACTCAAAAGCGGCGGCTTTCGCCGCGCGTCCATACTGGCGGACGCATTGGAAGCGCTGGTCGCCGCCATCTATCTGGACAGCGACTACGCGACCTGTCGCGACCATCTGCTAACCTGGTACGGGTCGCGACTCGCTGGGGCAAGTTTGAGCAAGTCGCACAAGGACCCGAAAACCCAACTGCAAGAATTTCTGCAGGCCCGTGGGCAGCCACTGCCCGACTACGAAATAACGGATATCACCGGCCAAGCCCACGCCCAGACCTTTGTGATAACC
The DNA here is from genome assembly GCA_040880205.1 of Cellvibrionaceae bacterium. Lineage (GTDB taxonomy): Bacteria > Pseudomonadota > Gammaproteobacteria > Pseudomonadales > Cellvibrionaceae > WACF01. The sequence goes on along the minus strand of JBBDIU010000103.1, from coordinate 8,227 downwards.
TGCCGAGTCAGTCTGCTGCCGGAGCCAGTGGTTACCAGTGGCAACAGCCGCCGCCACGCGGAGAAAAATGCCGCGGCCATGGCTCTAAGCCGACTCAAGTCCTCGTAAATACCGCTTATGGAAGCTCAACAGTCCACCAAAACCCGCTGCGGTTATGTTGCCATCGTTGGGCGCCCCAACGTGGGTAAGTCCACCTTGCTTAACCACATTCTCGGCCAGAAGCTCAGTATCACTTCGCGCAAGCCGCAAACCACGCGACACAACATTCTCGGCATCAAAACCGAAGGGCCGGTGCAGACGATCTACGTCGATACACCCGGACAGCACGGCGGCAACAAAAAGGCGATCAATCGTTACATGAACCAGTCGGCGCAGGCCGCCATGGCGGATGTGGATTTGGTGGTGTTCATGGTGGACAAGCTTGCCTGGACACCTGAAGATGAGCAGGTGGCCCAGCGTCTCGGAGATTGTCGGTGCCCGATTATTCTGGCCATTAATAAGATCGACCAGCTTGCCCGCAAGGAGGATTTGCTGCCCCACTTGCAACAATTGGCGGACAAGCTGGTGGTGGATGAAATTATCCCGCTCTCGGCGCTAAAAAATGACAACCTGGATCGCTTGCAATCGTTGATTGCCGAACGGCTGCCGGAAGGCCCGCATTTGTTTGCCGAAGAACAGATTACCGACCGCAGTATGCGTTTTCTGGCGGCGGAGATAGTTCGGGAAAAAATTACCCGTCAACTCGGCGACGAGCTACCCTACCAAGCCACGGTGGAAATCGAGGAATTCGACGAGAAGCAAAACACCACCTTTATCACGGCCGCCATTCTGGTGGAACGAAAGGGACAGAAACAAATTCTGGTGGGTGACAAGGGTTCGCGCATTAAAACAATTGGCCAGGCGGCCCGTGGCGAAATTGAGCAAATGATTGGCCGCAAGGTGATGTTGAAGTTGTGGGTAAAGGTTAAATCCGGCTGGTCCGACGACGAGCGGGCCTTGCGCAGTCTTGGGTACGATCAATAACGTCACTTCCCGTGCCGAGTCGCTCTGATGCAAGTTCAACTTCAGCCTGCCTACGTTCTTCATACCCGCGCCTACCGGGATACCAGCCTGCTTGTCGACATCTTGACCCGCGACCACGGCCGATTGACCGTGGTGGCGCGCGGTCAGCGCCAAGCCCGGCAAAAAGCCCGCAAACCGCTCCAACCATTTACGATGCTGTTGCTGTCCTGGCAAGGCAGAAGCGATTTAAAAACGCTCACCACCGCCGAAACCGACCATGTAGAGGCCCCCTTGTTTGGCGACTATCTCTACAGCGGACTTTACGCCAACGAACTGCTGATGCGTCTGTTGCCCGACGGCGATGCCCAGGCGGATATTTTCCTCGCCTACCAGCACCTGATCCAGCGCTTTGCCCGCAAGGAACCCTTGGAAGCGACGCTGCGGCAGTTTGAGTTCCAGTTGCTCGAGGAACTGGGCTATGGCCTCGATTTGGCGAGCGAAGCCAACACCGGCGAGCCTATTGGTGCGGACAAACTTTATCATTACCTGAGCGACTTGGGATTCCTGGAAATCGACAAAGCCTCGCACCAGGCGGCGGCCGGTTTCTTCGGCGAGGAGCTGTTGGCCATCGCCCGCGTCGATTACTCGCAAAAAGAAACCCGCCGTGCCGCAAAGCGCCTGGCCCGCTTGGCCCTGACACCGCATTTAGGCAATAAGCCGCTGAAGAGCCGGGAGCTGTTTCGTTAGTGGGATGGGAAGTGGGGAGTGGGGAGTCGGGTTCGTGCAAGTGGGCAGAGCTGTGCTTGATACGGTTATGCGTCTACTTCTTCGAGCCCAAACAGCGCGTCGAGATCGTGTTCGGCTTGCCAGACGATGAGTTGTTGGATGGCATTGAGTAACTCGGCAACGGGCTTGTCTAAATCCTTGTAGGATTTTTTTTGCAGCATGTTGTCGAGGGCCGTGGAGGTGCTTTTTAGATAGGGTACACCGCAATAGCTCGCACCTCCCCGCAGTTTATGCACAGTGGCTTCCAATGCGTCGAAGTCCTCCTCTTTGAATAATTGGTCTATCGCTTCCGCATCCTGCGGCAGAGCTTTGAGCAGCATACTCAGCATGTCCCGCGCCAGCGCGGGCTTGTTGTTGCTCAGGCTTAGCGACAGTTGAATATTCACGGGGGCACTGTTGGTTTTGTCCACGGAGGTATCGGATCTCTCGCCTTCCGGCGCGGAATCATGGTTGCCCTCACCGACGGATGCGGCGACAGCGTCCGGATGAATCCAGCGGCGAATCACGTGTAACAGCTGGGCTTCGCTCACAGGTTTGCTGAGATAGTCGTCCATTCCGGCCAGCAACAGGTCCGCTTTCTGGTCGGTCATGGCGTGCGCCGTCAGCGCTACAACCGGCGTGCGACTGGTTCCATCTTCCAATGCACGCATCCGACGGGTGGTTTCCAGCCCGTCTAGAACCGGCATTTGGATGTCCATGAAAACCAGATCAAAATTTTGCTGGTGGAAGAGTTCCAATGCTTCGCTGCCGTCCGTGGCCAAGGCGACCTGGGCACCCAAATCCTTGAGCAATTCGCCAATTAACTGCAAATTTGCCGGATTGTCGTCCACCGCCATAATGCGTGGCCCCTGACTCTGATCGGAGGCGCGGGCTTCACGCCGATGATTGCTGTCTTCTCGGGCGTGTAACCCATCGATTTGTTGGCACAAAGCATCGTATAGCGCATTGTGACAAACCGGCCTGCTGACAAACGCCACCTCGGCGTCCTGTCTGTCCTGTTGGTAATCCAGATCACAACCGGGCATGGTCAGCAGAACCAAGGCCGGTTGTTGTTCTTGGATAGTGCCTTGCACTTGGGTGAGCTTTTTAAGCAGTGGATTGGAGGTGGCCCAGCCGCGCGGATCTTTTTGCTCCGAGATATCCCAGATTATGGCACTGACTTGCAAGTTACCGTGTTCCCGGAGTTGCGATTCCAGCGCTTCGGGCTGGTCCACCACGCTGAAGTTTGTTTGCCACACTTGCAAATAGCCACTTAGCTGCTCAATCGAGGCGGGATCATTGCAGCAGACCAGGATTCGTTGCCCGCGCAGCGTTTCAAAGGGTAGTAGAGGCGCATTGCCGTCCAGCCCCAGAGTGGCGGTAAACCAGAACACCGTACCCCGGCCGATCGTACTTTCCACGCCGATGTCGCCCGCCATTTGCTTGACCAGGCCTTTGCACACTGCCAATCCTAAACCGGTGCCGCCCTGGGAGCGCGCGTTCGAGCTATCGGCCTGAGAAAACGCTTTGAACAATTCGGGCTTTTTCGTTTCGTGGATGCCTATACCAGAGTCTTCGACACTGAATCTTAGTATTGCGTTGTGACCGTCGTTCTTGATTTGCGTAACTCTTAGCACGATGTTGCCGTTGTCGGAAAACTTAATCGCGTTGCTCACCAAGTTGGTAATGACTTGCTTTAGCCGTAAAGGGTCACCCAAAAAATGCAATGGCGTGGTGGCATCCACTATCGAAAACAGTTGGAGTTTTTTTTCCAGCGCGGCGGGGGCCAGAACCGACAAAGGTTCTTCCACTACGTCTCGGAGATGGAGGGGGCTATAGTCCAGCACCAGTTGTCCCGTCTCGATTTTTGACACATCGAGTATGGCGTTAATAGTGGTTAGTAAGCCTTGTGAAGATTTCTGAATCGTGTGCAAATACTCTTTCTGTTGCGCGTTAACCACTGTTTTTAGCAGTAATCCGGTAAAGCCAATGATGCCGTTAATCGGCGTGCGTATTTCGTGGCTGGTGTTGGCCAGAAATTCCGATTTTGCACGGCTGGCTTCCAGCGCCTCCTTGCGCGCGAGAGACAATTCCACATTCTGGATTTCGACAGTTTCCAGTGTTTCCCGCAAGTCGCGCGTTGCCTGGTCGATGTTCTCCTGCATGGCCTGTTGCGATTCGCGCAAATGGGCGCTGGTCATATCGATACTTCGCGCCAGGTCCGTGAACAGACCGTTGTCCGTGTCGACCAGGGTAGTGCTCAGGTTGCCCGTGGCGCACTGCTGTAACGCCTCGCGAATACGGTCCAGTGGTGCGAGGGCGCGGAGGGCGGCAACCACGGTCAGCGCCACGCCCACCAGGAGCACGGCCAGCGTAATAGCGGCAACGCCAAGCAGTGTTTTGTAAGTGGCGAGTCGCAAACCTTCATGGTCCATTTCCACTACGGCCCAACCCAACAATTGGCCGTTGTTCAGATCGCTAATCGGGTTTACAAACGAGGAGGTCTCTTGCGCGGGTACTTTGTGTCTTTGTGTGTCGAAAATCAGCGCCTTGCCATCGGCTAGCGGTTGAGGTCCCGCATGTGCTATCCGCTGGCCCTCGGCGTTGTAGAGGCTGACCGAGCGAACTGCTGTTTCGTCCAGGAGCGGCTGCACCACTTCGGTAGGTGGGAGATAATCAGACGTGAGTGAGCGTCGGGCCAATTCGGCTAACTGCCGACTGTCCGCATGGCCCTGCTCGTCGAACGCCCGACTGATGTGCGCGGTGTAAAAGAGCCCTAAAATAACCGCCAGCGCCACTGTAATACCGACAATTGGCAGGAGAAGCGGCAGCAGAAATCGGCTCCGATAAGATAAATTGTTCATAAGCTTATTGATCTTTGGACGTCCACGGGCTTTTAGTACAGGGCCCCGCCGCAAAACGCCCATCATAACGGCTGGGATGACCATGTCCAGGCGCCAATTCCGACTCTTCGGCGGCCTTGCCGAAATGGTTATCGCCGGACCCCGTGGTAGAATAGGCCGCTATCCCCCGGATGATTTCAACAGGCTGTTTATGGACTACCCCACAATTGAATCCTGCATTGGCAACACGCCCTTGGTTCGACTACAGCGCCTGCCGGGCGAAACCAGCAACGCCTTGCTGGTCAAGTTGGAGGGTAACAATCCCGCTGGGTCGGTAAAGGACAGGCCCGCGCTTTCCATGATCCTGCACGCCGAGCAGCGCGGCGAGATCCGGCCCGGCGATACTCTGATCGAGGCGACCAGTGGCAATACCGGTATTGCCCTGGCCATGGTGGCCGCCATTAAGGGTTACCGCATGAAACTGGTCATGCCCAGTCACATGACTGAAGAGCGCAAGGCAGCCATGGCCGCCTACGGTGCGGAACTAATTGAAGTATCCCGCGAGGAAGGCATGGAAGGCGCTCGGGACCTTGCCAAGAGCATGGAAGCCCAGGGTCTGGGCAAGGTGCTCGACCAGTTCGGCAATGAGGATAATCCCCGCGCGCACTACGATAGCACCGGTCCGGAAATATGGCGGCAGACCGATGGCCAGATTACGCACTTCGTCACTTCCATGGGCACCACCGGTACCATCATGGGGGTGTCGCAATTTCTCAAGGCCAAAAAACCGTCGGTGCGAATCATTGGCTTGCAGCCCGAAGACGGGGCGAGTATTCCCGGCATTCGCCGTTGGCCCAAGGCCTATTTACCGGCTATCTTTGATCAGACGCGAGTCGATGAAGTGATCAACATGTCACAATCCCTGGCGGAAAAAACCATGCGCGATCTGGCCGCACGGGAAGGCATCTTCTGTGGTGTGTCGTCGGGCGGTACCGTGGCGGGCGCGCTGCAACTGAGCGAACAGGTGGAAAATGCCGTGATCGTCACCGTCATCGCCGACCGTGGCGATCGCTATTTGTCGTCGGGATTGTTTAATAAAACGTGAGACGGCAGACGGCAGACGCAATCGCCCTAGTACCGTCTCACGTCTCCCGTAACCAATGGATAACTGATGGTAAAAGTCAGAGAAGATTACCCCATTGCCGAAGACGGCAACGTGGATATCGACGCATGGATCGGGCGAATTTTCACGCTGGTGGATTTGGGGTCGAAGGCCGCCGAAACTCTTCAGCGCGCGCTGTTGCTGAGTAAACAGGCCGAAGAGGACGCGGCTAAATCGCGCGTGGAGGAAAACGCCTGGGGCGATGGCAGCAGTTGCTATCGCACCGGCATGGAAATGGCCGAAATTCTGGCTGGATTGCAGTTGGATCTGGACACTCTGGTTGCGGCTGTTCTCTATCGCGCTGTGCGCGAAAAAAAGCTTGCCGTTGCCAAGGTCACCAGCGAGTTTGGCGAAAGCGCCGGCAGCCTGATTCGCGGCGTCCTGCGGATGGCGGCCATCAGTCAACTGCGCAACGATTCCGATCTGGACGTTTTTGGTCGCCAATCGGAAGAGCAGACCGGCAAGGTACGCAAAATGTTGGTGGCCATGGTCGACGACGTGCGCGTCGCCCTGGTAAAACTCGCCGAGCGAACCTGCGCCATTCGCGCCGTGAAAAATGCCAGCGAAGCAAAGCGCCGTCGCGTGGCCCGAGAAGTGGCCGATGTTTACGCGCCCCTCGCTCATCGACTTGGCATCGGCCACATCAAGTGGGAACTGGAAGACCTTTCGTTTCGCTACCTTGAACCTGCCGATTACAAACAGATCGCCAAGCTGCTCGACGAAAAACGCCTGGATCGGCAGGTATACATTAACAGCGTCATCAAAACCCTGCATGCCGAGTTGGATTTAGTCGGTATCAAAGCGGATATTAGTGGCCGCGCCAAGCACATTTACAGTATCTGGCGGAAAATGCGCCGCAAGGGCATTGGTTTTTCCCAGGTTTACGACATTCGCGCGGTGCGCATTCTGGTGCCCACTGTGCGCGACTGTTATGGCGTTCTGGGGGCGGTGCACAGCCTGTGGCGCAATATCCCCAACGAATTCGACGATTACATCGCCTCGCCGAAAGACAACGGTTACCGCTCGTTGCATACGGCGGTGATTGGTCCCGAAGGTAAAGTGCTGGAAGTGCAGATTCGCACCTACGCCATGCACGAGGAGGCGGAATACGGAGTGTGTTCTCATTGGCGTTACAAGGGCACCGATACCGAAGCCAACAAAGGCAGCTACGAGGAAAAAATTGCCTGGCTGCGACAAGTGTTGGAGTGGCATGACGAATTGGGCAACAGCTCGCTTAGCGGCGACTTGTCGAACCATTTTGAACAGGACTCCATATACGTATTCACCCCCGAAGGCCACATCGTGGATTTGCCCGAAGGTGCAACACCGGTGGACTTCGCCTACCGCATTCACACCGATGTGGGCAACCGCTGCCGAGGTGCCAAGGTTAATGGCCGCATCGTGCCCCTGAATTACCATTTGAATACCGCGGATCAGGTGGAGATTCTCACCGGGAAGCGGGAGGCTCCCAGTCGCGACTGGTTGTCACCGGCGCTCGGCTATATCAAAACCTCGCGTGCCCGGGCCAAGGTACAGCAATGGTTCAAGCTGCAAGCGCGGGATCAGAATATCGCCGACGGCCGCGCCCTGTTGGACAAGGAATTCAAACGTCTGGCCTTGGTGGACTTCGATTTTGAAGCCTTGGCGAAGAAGCTAAATCTAAGCAATTTGGAAAGCCTCTACGCCGCGGTAGGCGCTCACGACGTCGGGGTGGGCCATGTGCTCAATGCTGCTCAACGCATGTTGCCGGTCAACCCGCAAAACGCGGCGGTGCCGCTCACCGGACGGGCAACCGTGCACCACGGTGATTCCGACGTGTACATTGAAGGGGTGGGCAATTTGCTGACGAACATTGCCCGCTGTTGCGGACCGGTGCCCGGCGATGCCATCACTGGTTACATCACCTTGGGCAAGGGCGTGTCCATCCATCGGCAGGATTGCCGCAATATCCTCAAGCTTCAGGAACGGGACTCGGAGCGGGTCATTCAGGTGGAATGGGGTCAAGCTCCGGAAAATACTTACTCGGTGGCAATTGCCGTGGAAGCCTATGATCGCTACGGCTTACTGCGCGATGTCACTTCGTTGCTGGACAGTGAACGGATCAACGTCAGCGCCATGCAAACCCAGTCGGACAAAAACAAGAACACCGTGGATATGTTCATTACCCTGGAAGTGCGTGGCTATACTGAGCTGAGTCGGGTGCTCGCGCGACTGAATCAGTTGCCCAACGTGGCCAGTGCGCGAAGGTGTGAAATGTGAAGACGAGAGACGAGAGACAAGAATTGGAGCAGAGAGGGGCGAAATGAAATTGGGGGGAATGTAGTGTCGGGACAGAAAGTGCCGGGACAACAAGCGGAATCAGCCATTGAGACCTTGCTGAAGGTGATGGAGCGTTTGCGGGAGCCGGAAACCGGGTGCTGAGATGGACGCTCCCCAGTGTAACCGGCGTCGTAAT
>JBBDIU010000102.1:0-18706 GCA_040880205.1 Cellvibrionaceae bacterium | reverse complement strand
GATTCGAGATTTCATGTGGGCAGATCGCCGGTCACGCCGGTTCCTTTTCCGGCTTGCGCACGGGATTGTCGACCTTGATACCATCGGGTAAGTGAATCGTGGACGTCGGAAAGGCCACTTCAGCGCCGTGCGATTCAATAATTTCCAGCACTCTGAAAAGCACATCCTGTTTGATCTCGTGGTATTCGACCCACTGCGTTGTCTTGGTGAAAGTGTAAATGAAAAAATCCAGGGAAGAGCTGGCGAAGGCATTGAAGTTGACGATCAAGGTTTGATTCATGTCCAGCGCTTCGTGCGCCTGAATCATGGCTTTTACTTCGGCGACAATGGCCGGTAATTTGGCCGCATCCGCATAGCGCACACCAATGGTTTCGAAGATCCGGCGGTTGAGCATTCGCGAGGGATTCTCCACCGAGATTTGGGTAAAGGTGGAATTGGGAACATACAGGGGCCGCTTGTCGAAGGTACGGATTCGCGTCAAACGCCAGCCTATGTCTTCCACCACGCCTTCAATATTTTGGTCCGGCGACCGAATCCACTCGCCCACCGCAAACTGTCGATCAAGGTAAACCATCAGACCGCCGAAAAAATTGGCCAGCAGATCCTTGGCCGCGAAGCCCACGGCCAGACCGCCGATACCACCAAAGGCCATGACCCCCGCGACAGAAATACCCAGCGACTGCAGGGCAACCAGAACGGCGGTAATGATGACCGAGATACGCAGCAGTTTACCCATGGCGGAAACCGTGGTTGGATCCATGGGCTTATTGGCGGTATAGCTCGGATCCATCAGATTGGCTTCCACCCGGCTGACAAATGCCACCAAAAACCAGGTAAACAGAGCGATCACACCGAGGCTGCGTGCGGGGGCGACGAACTCAAAAATTTCCACATCCGCCACCCGGCCAGCCACTTCCGCAGCCAGGCTCAGGCCAAGCAACCATACCAACCAACGCGCGGGCCGTTGGATGGCGCCTATCAATGCGTCATCCCACAAGGTTTTGGTGACCTGCGCGCGCCGCTCGACTTTTAGCAGGACTAGCCGGAGAATGTAAGCCGCCACCAAGGTTGCCAGGACCACCACGAAAACGTAGGCAATCCAATAGTGCTCTTCGCCAACCACCTCGGTTAGCCAGATTTTTAGTTCGACCATGTGTAACTCGCTGAAAATGTATTCGAATATTTAGGGAGCCGAGGCTTGCAACAGCTCGGCAACCCGCGTTCGTGTGCGCTGCCAACGCGTATGGGATTCCAGACTTGGCCAGTCCCAGGCTCGGCGCTTGCGCATTGCCGGCAGACGCGACGAATGCTGAATCGTGCGTGCCTTCAGTCTGTCGATCACTTCAAGCGCGCCGTCGCGATTGTTGCAGACCAGCACCATATCGCAACCCGCCGCTAAAGCCAATTCGGCCCGGTCGCCGTAATCGCCGCCGACCGCGGCGCCTTCCATAGACAAATCATCGGAGAATATAACGCCCCGAAAGGCCAGTTCACCGCGTAGCTTGTCCTGCAACCAAAAACGGGAAAACCCAACCGGCTGGCGATCCAACTCACTGAAAACAATGTGGGCCGGCATCACCGCGTCGAGCGTATTCCCCAATGCGCGGAAAGGCTCCCAATCCCGGGCGAGAATTTCCTCCCAGGGACGTTCGTCCACTGGCAATACCAGATGACTGTCCCCCGTTACTCCGCCATGTCCGGGAAAATGCTTGCCGGTCACGGCCATCCCGGCCTCGTGCATGCCGGCGATGAAAGCGCCGGCCAGGGCAGTCACTTCCTCGGCACGCGGCGAAAAGGCTCGATCGCCAATAACCTGGCAATAGCCCTCATCCACGTCCAGCACCGGCGCGAAACTGAAATCGATGTCCATGGTCAGAATTTCCGCCGCCATGAGCCAGCCCACATCGGTGACCAGCGCCAGCGTGGCGGCAGGGTCCGCGCGGTATCCAGACAAGAAAACCTGCACCGGAGGCAAGCGGGTAAAACCAGTCCGAAAGCGCTGCACCCGCCCCCCCTCCTGATCCACCGCCAGCAGCACATCGGGGCGAATCGCCCGAATATGTTCCACCAACTGTTGTAACTGCTCTCTCGAGTCGTAATTGCGGGCAAAAAATATGATTCCGCCAATCAGAGGATTGGTTAGCAGCGTTTCCTCGTCGGGAGACAGTTGCCCGCCTTCAAGGTCAAGCATGACAGGGCCGGGAGTGGACGATGACGCGAAGTGCTGGCGGGCGATCACGGAACCTCAATTAGCTGATAGATGTGAGAACGGTAATTTATACCAGTATGCCACGCCGGTCACCCCCCGAACCCACCGAGCGTGACTTCGTTGGCCTTCCCTTCGCCCAGCGCCCCCCTATTGCATCCCGGCGATTACTGGATATAATACCAGCTACTGTACAAAGCACCAGAGTGTCGGCGGCATACCGCCGCGACAAGCGCTACGATTAACTGCACGTAGGCCCTGATTATGACGGACCTAAATTACGAGGGGGTCCAATAACGATGGGCCAATTAAAGATGGACCTAACAACGAAGGACCAATCAACAAAGCTTGTTGAGACACTATATCAATAGGAACGAGGAGCCAAAAAACACCATGAATAAACTCACCGACCGACAAGAAGAGGTTCTACGGCTAATCCGCGATTACATTCGTGACACGGGCTACCCCCCAACGCGCGCGGAAATAGCGGACGAATTGGGCTTTCGCTCCGCCAATGCCGCCGAGGAGCACCTGCGAGCCCTGGCGCGCAAGGGTGCCATCGAAATGGTACCCGGTGCATCGCGGGGCATACGCATTCCCGACGATGACCCGGGCATTCCCGTGGTGGGTCGGGTCGCGGCCGGTGATCCCATTCTCGCCGAGGAAAACATCGAAGACTACTGCGATATTTCCCCCGCCTTCTTTTCTCCCCACGCCGATTATCTGCTACGGGTAAAGGGTTACAGTATGCAGGACGCCGGCATTCTGGACGGTGATTTGCTGGCGGTACACAGAACGACTCAGGTCCGCAACGGCCAGATTGTCGTAGCGAGGATCGGCGACGAAGTCACGGTTAAGCGCTTCCGCCGCGAGCGCAACAAACAACAGGTCGAGTTGGTGCCGGAAAATCCGGATTTCGACGTCATCGAAGTCAATCTCAAGGATGATGACTTCTCGATCGAAGGGCTGAGCGTGGGGGTTATACGCCGCGGGGGCTGACACAACAGCAGCGGCAGAGGGTTTTATTCTTCGTGCAGGGAGGATCGCAGTCGATCAACCAGAACCTGGGCATTGCGCGCCCAATCCTCGACAAGTGCCAACGGATTTGCGGGTTCCGCGCTGGTGTGATCGGAATCCACCTGAGTTGCAGCAATCCGGGTCACATCGACCAGTGGCACCAGACCGTCGTCCGTCTGTACTCCGTCTGCCCGGGGTTTGAAGTATTGAACCAGCAGCAAGGGATCCTGCCTGGCCTTTATTAGATTGGCCAACCAGGCGTTATTATTTTTCAGTAATCCGCGCAGTTCGCTAATCTCCGCCGACTGCCTGCCACTGCCAACAAACTCGGACAAGACAACCTCCAGATCCCTTGAAACCGGCGCCAATTCAACGCCGTATTGCTCGGCCACCTCCACCACAAAGTAGCTTAACGCAGCGCAAAGCTGAGCAATGGCCGAATCCAAATGGGCGTGCTGAGTCAGCCGAGCTTGGGTGCTATCGCCCTTGTGCGAGCTGGCCGCCGCCAGTTCCACCCGCGCGAATGCCAGCTTTTGGTTAACAATAGCCGCATACCGATAGTTCGCCATGGGATCAGCCCGCCTTTTTTCTGGCTGCCTTGGCGACTTTCTTCTTTTTAGTGCTGGCGCCCTTCGGACCCTTTGCCTTGGTAGTCGCTACCTTGGTTGCGCTTTTTCCGTCACCGCTGCTCACCCATTTGCCGTTCTGATAAAAGGCCTTCCAGCCGGTGGCCTTGCCCTCCAGTTCCGACTGCACATACTGTTCCTTGGTTTTGCGGCTAAAGCGAACCAGGGTTTTGTTGCCTGCGGGATCCTCGGTCGGTGCGGAAAAAAGAAATTTGTATTTGGGATCAATCTCATCCTGGTGAGGCAACAGTTCTTCCACCAGCGGCGCGCGAGTTTCGCGGTTTTTAGGGAACTGACTTGCCGCCAGGAAAATTCCCGCCGCCCCATCACGCAAAACATAGGTATCCTCGACTTTTTCACACTGCAACTCAGGCATGGGTACCGGATCCATTTTAGGGGGCGCGGCCTCGCCGTTGCGCAATAGTTTACGGGTGTTTTTACATTCTTCATTAGTGCAGGCGAAGTACTTGCCAAAACGACCGGTTCGCAGTTGCATGTCATTGTCGCACTTGTCGCACTGGATGACGGGCCCTTCGTAGCCCTTTAGTTTGAATGCCCCGGATTCCACTTCATAGCCATTGCAGTCGGGGTTGTTGCCACAAATGTGCAACTTGCGCTTCTCATCAAGCAAGTAACTATCCATGGCGGTATTGCATTTTTTGCAGCGGCGAGGGTTGCGTAACTGTTTGGATTCCGCGTCCTCGTCCTCCTCCACGTTGACCGCTTCCTCGCCGGAAACCAGGTTCATGGTGTTTTTGCAGCGTTCCTTGAGCGGCAGGTTGTAGCCCGAACATCCCAGGAATACACCGGTACTGCCGGTGCGAATTTGCATATTGCGACCGCATTTTTCACACTTGATATCGGTTTCGGTAGGCGCATTCCGGCGCATGCCTTTGTCCGCATCCTGCGCCTTGCTCAACTTGTCAGTGAATTCCCGATAAAATTCGTCAAGCAGTGCGCGCCACTCCTTGCTACCCTCGGCCACCTGATCGAGCGCCTCTTCCATTTTCGCGGTGAAACTGTAGTCCATCAGATCGTTAAAGCTTTCCACCAGGCGCTCGGTAACAATATCGCCCATCTTTTCCGCATAAAAGCGCCGGTTTTCGGTGCGTACATAACAGCGGTCCTGAATCGTGGAGATAATTGCCGCGTAGGTGGAAGGCCGGCCGATACCACGTTTTTCCAGTTCCTTGACCAAGCTGGCTTCCGTGTAGCGGGCTGGTGGTTTGGTAAAGTGTTGGTTGGGCGTGAGCTTGATCAACTTCAGCGGATCACCCACTTTGACATCGGGCAGCACCACGTCTTCGTCTTTCTTCGCGACCGGGGGCATGACTTTCATAAAGCCGTCAAAGCGCATGATGCGACCGCGGGTGCGGAGCTCATAGTCGGCGGCATTAACCGCGATGGACGTACTGGTAAATTCGGCGGGCGTCATTTGACAGGCAACGAACTGTTGCCAGATCAAAGTGTACAGACGTTCCGCATCCCGCTCCATGCCACTGAGCTGAGTCGGCAACACCCCGACACTGGATGGGCGAATCGCTTCGTGCGCCTCCTGGGCGCCCTCCTTGCTGCTGTAGCGATTGGGTGCTTCCGGTACATAACGCTTGCCATAATTTTCCAGGACGTAATTGCGGCAGTTGTCGACCGCTTCCTGGCTCAGATTGGTGGAATCCGTCCGCATGTAGGTGATGTAGCCGGCCTCGTATAGCCGCTGCGCCATCATCATGGTTTTCTTTACCCCGAAGCCCATGCGGGTACTTGCCGCCTGCTGCAAGGTGGAGGTGATAAACGGTGCGCCCGGCTTGGAACGGGTCGGCTTGTCTTCCCGATCGGCAACCTGATAATCGGCCTTTTCCAACGCCTTGACAGCGGCAGTGGCTTGCTCTTTGTTGAGCGGTTTAAACGCTTTGCCGTCGTGTTTTTTGACTTCAAAGCGAATATCCTTACCAGCCGCCTCCTTGGTGATGGTGCGCAGGTCGGCAAATACATCCCAGTATTCTTCGGGAATAAACGCACGAATCTCCCGCTCCCGTTCCACCACCAGACGAACGGCCACTGACTGCACCCGCCCGGCCGAAAGCCCGCGGGCAATTTTTTCCCACAGCAGGGGCGACACCATATAGCCCACTACACGATCGAGAAAACGGCGGGCCTGTTGTGCGTCGACCCGATTCTGGTCGATTGGGCCGGGATGCGTAAAGGCTTCCTTTATCGCCGACTTGGTAATCTCATTGAACACTACACGCCGGAAACGACTCTTGTCACCGCCGATCGCTTCACGCAAGTGCCAGGCTATGGCCTCTCCTTCACGATCCAAATCCGTCGCCAGAAAAATCTGGTCGGACTTGGCGGCAAGTTCCTGCAATTCCTTTACGACTTTTTCCTTGCCGGGAAGAATTTCGTAATGTGCGGACCATTGCTTTTCGGGATTGATCCCCATGCGATTGATTAGCTGTTCGCGGGATTTTTTTGATTTGTGCGCGGCCTTTTGCTCCGGCGACATTTTCCGGGTGATGGCGGCTTGGCGCGCCCGCTCCTTTGCATCAACAGGCTTGGCGCCACCGCTGGTGGGCAAATCGCGGATGTGACCGACGCTGGATTTAACAATGTATTCACTGCCGAGGTAACGATTAATCGTCTTGGCTTTAGCCGGCGACTCGACAATAACAAGCGATTTTCCCATATTGTCCTTCTTTAACTTATTCATCAATGTTCAGCTCGCGCGTTGAACACTGCAACGATGATGCAACGAAGCCGCTAATCAGCTGTCGATTGACGACGTGCTCTGCTCAAAACCTACCTTCATTTTGCTAGCCATGGGTGCGCATATATATAGCCTCAAATTTTGAGGGTCAAGTCAATTTCAATCGAAGTCTTTCATTTGCGGCGGCAAGAGCGCTTTGTCACATGCGGTGTCATGCCTTGGGCTGGTTTCATCAGCAGCGCTTACAAAATCCAAATAAATTAGCTAAGCGCTTGATTTGAAACACTTACAGTCTCCTCTCACCCACCTTCGTAAAAACCCTCAAGACGGCCTTCGGTCCGCTTGCACGACTATTTATCACAGTCATAGCCGTCATTGATGATCACCGCAAGTTTGTTCATATTATGCCCATACAGAAACAAACCTTCCCGCACGAGACCTAGCGGATACACACCGGTTGTCGACCTCTCGGTCCCAAAATAGATCAAAGCGCCTGACTCGTTGTTTTCAACCGTTTTAGAATCGAGGCCATTTCACCGGCCCGCTCGACGCCACCTCGTTCCCACCAATATAGCCACAAGCCCTGTTGATTGTTTTCCAAGGCGATCACATCGTCCGGCAGTTCTCCGATCAGCCTTCTCAAGGATTCGTGCCATTCTCTATCGGCCTGCTTGCCTTTCAACCAATCCCACCAGCCGGAAAAATGCAAATCGTGATTCATGCGCCCCCTCACCAGACACCAGGGACGGTTTGCCAATTGGCGGATTACGCGGTTATCATCCTCGGCACTCTGAATCCAAGGGAGGCCATAGCCGGCCACCGAATCGGCATCAGCACGCGTCCCCGCGATCCCCAGCCGCGCCAGAGGCACCAGTTGCACCCGCAAACCCAATTGCGCCGCACGGCCGCGCAATTCCGCAATTCGACGCTGATAAGGCGTGGGACGAAGCCACATGACGGGGCCCGCGGCCAGGGCAATTACCAGTACGGTAATCAGAATTGGAACCCACATACTGCTTATGTCCTTTCGTGTCTGGCGATATCCGCCTTCAAACGAGACCTGGCACGCTTTAACAGTTACCTGAGATAGATCAACGTGAAACTCTTTTCGTCGCGACCGGAAAGGGATTACTATAGGCTACAGCAGGATAAAAAAAGGGGGATTACGCCATGGCGCTATACAATCACATTTTGGTCGGATTGGACCTTACCGAAGAATCCACCCATATTCTGGAGCGCGCGACTCGGCTGGGCGAAGGCGCCAAGATAAGCTTGGTTCACGTCATAGAACCACTTGCCTACGCCTACGGCGGGGATATTCCCATGGATCTGTCGGAAGTGCAAAATCAGCTTCAGCAACAAGCAACGGAACAACTGGCCAAGCTCGGCAAGTCCGTCGGTGCGGCCCCGGCGGATCAGTACGTGGTAATCGGGCAGCCGACTTCCGAAATCCATCGCATGGCCGAGGAGAAGGGTGTGGACCTGATAGTGGTCGGCAGTCACGGCCGCCAGGGCCTGGCCTTGCTGCTGGGCTCCACCGCCAACGGTGTTTTGCACGGTACGAAATGTGATGTGTTGGCCGTGAGAGTCGATCAAAAATAATATTCCGCCGGGGCGCTGGCCCGCAAAAAATCTCAAAAAATCAATTAATTATCTTTGTATTGAGCACTTCAGGAAATCGCCAAAGGCTTTTTTGTCGGTGATTGCTAGCTGCCTCACAAAATTACCGCGCGGTTTTACTGCTCGCCATCAACACCCGTGTCAAACTGGCCTACACTTAGCGAAACCCGGCTGACGTCAGGGTCAGGTATGAATAGATGATTGGCATGGTTCGTCACCAGCTCGCCCGCTTTTTTCGCCACACTGACGGACGCCAGAACACTGATCAATACGACGATGTCAGGTCCGCTGAACCAACAGCGGCCGGCACGAGATCGAGATTCCGCCACTTCCTATAACGAAGCGCTTATGCAAAGGTTGGCCTTACTTTCGAGCACAGGGTTTTCAGGCAAGAGGTTTTCCGGTAAAGGTCTTTCGGGACAATGCCTTTGGGGCAGAGCAGCCCTCCTGTGCACTACCCTGCTGATTTCCCTTTCCGGCGTTGCCGCCACGGAGCAACCCGCCTCCGCTCTCCAGACGCAGTTACAGCGCAACCAATTTCTTGCTGCCGAGGCAGCTCTCAGGGAAAAGCGCTTCGACACCTACCACAACATCGTAAAAACCTTGGATGACTACCCGCTCAAGCCCTACCTGGAATACCAGGAATTGCGTCGCCGCCTTTACCTCTTTCCCTACGAAGACGTAGAAGCATTCGTGGAGCAATACGCCAATACCTACATCGGCGACCTACTGGCGACGGATTGGCTGGAAACCCTGGCGCGGGCACGCCACTGGCACGACTACCAAAGTTACTTCCCTACCCTGAACCTCAATAGCGCCGAACTACGCTGCTACTATCTGCGCGCGCGGCTGAACAATGGGGAACAGGACGCTCTGGAGGAGGTGGCCATCTTGTGGAATGTGGGTCACTCCCAGCCTGAGGCCTGTGATCCTTTATTCGTCCTATGGCTGGATGGAGGTTACCTGACCGAAGATGTCGCCTGGCAACGGCACGGCAAAGCAATCGCCAGCGGCAATCTGTCGCTGGCACGTTACATCGCCAAAAAGATGCCGAGCGAATTGAGGTCATTGGCCGACCTTTACCTCGAAATTCACCGCTACCCTGAGCGGCTCAAGCAGCACCCGCGTTTCGCCGCCCAAACAGCGAAAATGCACGAGATCATTCTTCACGGCATACGCCGTTACGCGCGGCGCGACCCCCTGGAGGCCTTGTCCGTCTGGGAGCGCTACGACGCCCAGCACTATTTTCCCACCGAAGACCGCAGCCGCACCCAGGAATACCTGATCACCCATCTGGCGGTGGATGGACAGGTGGCAGCGGCACAAAGGCTGCTCGCGCAAGCCGAAAAAATCACCAGTAGCGAACTGATTGCCTGGTTGGTACGCGATGCCTTGCGCAATCAGGACTGGCGGCGGGCCTACGATTCCCTGGACTTGCTTCCCGAGGCGGACCAACAGAGCGAACGCTGGTTGTACTGGCGGGCCAGAGCGATGGAGCAGTTGGAGCTCGAGGAGCCGGAACAACCCAATGCGCGCCAGATATACGCCCGTCTGGCTCTGACCCGTACCTTCTACGGCTTTTTGGCGGCGGACATCATGGGACATGAGTACACCCTGGTTGACCGTCCCGTGAACCCGCCCAGCGAAGCCATGGAAATCATGAAAAACGCCATGGGCATGCGCCGCGCCAAGGAGTTACTCGACCTGGATCGCGTGCTGCAGGCGCGCCGTGAGTGGTTCTATGCCACCCGCGGTCTCGAACCGGATCATTTGTTGGCGGCCGGCAAGCTGGCCGAAGAATGGGGCTGGTACCGCAAGAGTATCCAGGCCATGATCGAAGCCCAGTATTGGGACGATTTACAGTTGCGTTTCCCCCTGCCCTATCAGGAGGAAATTAACACTGCCTCGGCCAGCACGAATATTGAATCGACCTTTCTGTATGCCATCGCCCGGCAGGAAAGTGCCTTTGCCCCGGATGCCAGGTCCCCCGCTGGCGCCATGGGCCTGATGCAGTTAATGCCCGCCACTGCCAAGCAGACCGCGCGCCAGATCGGGGTCAAATACCGTTACTGGGATCTGATCGATCCAAGCCAGAATATCCAATTAGGCAGTCGTTATTTGCACCAGTTACTGGACCAGTTCAATGGCAATCGCATTTTGGCGGCGGCGGCCTACAATGCCGGCCCCAACCGGGTCAAAAAGTGGCTGGAAAACACCGAACAACAACTTCCCTACGACATCTGGATCGAAACTATTCCCTTCAGTGAAACCCGCGGCTATGTACAGAATGTGCTGTCCTATTCGGTCATCTACGGGTACCGATTGGGCGAACAGACGTCCCTGCTCAATGAAGTGGATAACCGTGGTTTCACACTGTTGACCATCGGGGCTACACCGACCTTGGAGGCTGCCAATTGAATGGCTTGTTGTGCAGGGTACATCAAGCAGTGTTATTGGAGGGTAACGCGCCTTATTCAAGCAGATTTCTCACCTGCTCATCATCGAAGGGCCAAAACAACTCCTCGCCGCTGTCGGGATTCTTCGCAACGGGAATGCTTATTCGATAGCGCGCCAACAGCTCTTCCGAGTCCGCGATGTCCACCTCCTCCAACGCGTATCCCGCAGCGGTCATTATCGGCCACATCAGTGCTTTCGCCTGCTCACAAAGGTGACAACCGAGAGTGCTGTATAAGACAAGTGTTTTCACAGGAATCCGGTGCGAGTTTGGAGATCGGAAACTTAACAGTTTATTTTAGGGGTTTATCAGCCCCTGCTGCCAGGCAACGCCCGCCGCCAAGGCAATGGCCAGGAACAAACCCAGCGTCCAGGCTAGCTTACTTCTTCCAGCCGACCCATTGCGCTGCGCTGAAACCATGCCAGCCCCGGCGGCCGAACGCTCGCTCCGAACAGCACTCTTGCCTGCCTGCCGCTCCTGAGCGGAACGAGCGTTCTGGTTGCCAGCCTGTTGCGGCCTGCCGATGTCGGGTTTAAATCCCACGGCGGACGCGGGGCGGATAGTGGTTTTATCCAGGTCTTCCGAAGCGGGGCCGATCACACCGAAACTCAAGGTATCAAAACGCAGCTCATCGCCCCGGCGCACCCGCGCTTCGCTGATACGCTCACCGTTTAGGTAAGTCCCGTTGGCCGAGCCCAAATCTCTCGCATAAAGCAGTCCGTCCCGCACCATTAGCTTGACGTGACGCCGCGAAAGGTGGGCCGCGGCAAGGGTGATATCGCATTCGTTGGAACGCCCGATAACGGTTTCCGATTTGATGGTGAACACCCGGTTGGCGAGCGCGGTGTGGTTGGCCTTTAGAGCCCAACCAGTACTCTCGCCTTTAGCTGCGGGACGCTGTTCACGCTTGGGATCGATGACCTCCAGTTGGGTTTGGCCCAGCAACAGTATGTCGTTAACATCCAGTGGCATGTTTTTTTCGACGGGTTTGCGGTTAACCGACAACGGTTGCCCGGCGATGTTTACCAGGGTAAGTTTTTCGTGTCTAACCAGGATCTCGGCATGCTGGGGCGCAACATCCGGATCGTTGATCACCAGATCGTTGCCGTTCGCGCGACCGATGGTAACTTTTGGCTCTACTAGCCAGACCGCGTTGTGTTTATTATTCTTGAAGCGGAGCTTGAGCATGCTTTCAGGCCTCGTTGTCTGTGTGCCCCCGCGGCCCTTGTGTCACAGGCGGGATGCGAAGGCTGTTAAATTAAGCAAAACCAGCTGCATTTTCAATAGCTTAGCATGAAAAATCACTTTACCATGGTCCATATACAGGTAAGATAAAGCCAAGGGCGTGCTCTGACAGTCCATATTCCCAATAAAGCATGACTCGGCTTCCAGTTCGGTATATCGAATGCCTCTAACCAACTTCAGTGCCGCCACCGATAAAGGCCTGCTACGCGGCAACAACGAAGACAGCTATCTTAGCATTCCCGAACGCGGCCTGTGGTTGGTGGCCGACGGCATGGGCGGCCACGAGGCGGGCGAAGTGGCCAGCGCGATCGTGGTCGAGACCATTCAAAAAAGTACCGAGCGCGGGAATGATCTGGTTGACTCGATACAACAAGCCCACGAGTCCGTACTCAGCGCAGTCGAGGAAGGTGTGGGTGCTGCCGGCATGGGCTCCACCGTGGTTGCCCTCCTGAGTGACGAGCACGAATACCAGGTCGCCTGGGTCGGGGACAGCCGAGCCTACTTGTGGGATCCCGACAGCACCGGAGGCACACTCGAACAAATCTCTACCGACCACTCCTATGTGCAACTGCTCCTGGCATCCGGCGCAATCGCGGAAGATGAAGCGGCCACTCATCCGGACAAAAACGTTATTACCCAGTGCATCGGCTCGCAGGACGCGGGCCACATTCGCGTGGATTCCGTCAAGGGCTTGTGGCGGCAAAAACAATGGATACTGCTGTGCAGCGACGGCCTGACCGACGAGCTCAGCAATGAAATGATTGCGCAAATATTGTGTGATTCGCGCTCCGTGCGCGATGCGGTCAACAAGTTGGTAAAACAAGCGTTGGCCCGAGGTGGGCGCGACAATATTACGGTGCAGATAATTGAATCCCCATTGAATCGCCTTTCCAGGTTTCAAGCGTGGTGGGACTGGCTTCCAAAAATCGTCGGAGACCGCCTGTGGGATAGCCTAATCTATGGAATCACCCTGCTGTCTTTTATTCTCTTGTGCTTCTGGCTTCTCATCTAAGTTTCTAGCCCCATGCAAATACCCGGCTACCGAATAATTCGCAAAATAAACCAGGGTGGCATGTCCACGGTTTATTTGGCCATCCAACTCAGCGTGGGCCGCGAAGTCGCATTGAAGGTAATGTCACCAGTACTAAACGCGGACCCGGTATTCAGCGAACGCTTTCAACGCGAAGCCAATATTGTCGGCCAATTATCGCACCCCAACATCGTCTCCATCTACGATATTGGCCGCTACAAAAGCCTCAACTACATCGCCATGGACTACCTGCCCGGCGGCACGGTTCACGAAAAAATGCGCGACGGCCTGGAAGCCGCCGAGGTGCTAACCGTGATCAAGGAAGTGGCGAAAGCGCTGGACGTTGCACACACCAAGGGCTATGTACACCGCGACGTCAAACCGGAAAATATTCTGTTTCGCGAAGACGGCACGGCAGTACTGACGGACTTCGGCGTGGCCAAAACCACCAGTGCCGCATCCAAGGTTACCAATGCCGGCACGGTCGTTGGTACTCCGCATTACATGAGCCCCGAACAGGCGCGTGGTCATCCCATAGATGGCCGATCCGACATTTACAGCCTGGGAATCGTATTCTATGAAATGTTAACCGGAGTTGTTCCCTACCAGGCGGAAGAAGCCGTGGCCATCGCCATCAAGCATCTAACCGCGCCCGTTCCCACTCTACCCGGCCAACACGCGGTTTACCAAGGTGTGTTAAATCGCCTGCTGGCCAAAAATGCCAATGATCGCTTCCAACGCGGAGCGGAGATTGTCGAGGCGATAACGGCAATCGAGGAAACCCTGGGCGGTTACCCGGCCCGTCGAACACCGCAAACCAACCCCTCCGACATGAATGTCATGGCCTTGTTCAAGGCCTTGTTGTTAACCAGCTTCGCGGTCTTGCGCATCAAACTGTCGCAGATGGGCGCTGGAGTTTTCAACTGGCGCTGGACTCCCAACCGCGGCTTCTTTCGCCATCCAGACGCCAAGGTGACTGAAGTCAGAACCGAAGTTGACACGGGAGAAAATCAGCGGAATACCGTAGTGTCCACCCGTATTCGGAAAGCCGCTCACTATCAGGAAATGTCCAGCCGCAAGCTCGGCATCGTGACGCGAGGTTTCGCCCTGTTGTTTACCGCCTCCATTGTTTGGAGTGCCCTGTGCGTCGGCTTGGTTCGATTTAATGCACCGCTGGACCAGTATCTACCGAGCGGTCTCGAAGAGTTTGTTTATTCGACGGCGGCGTCTATTGAAGGTTACGCAGAGCGTTTCAGCCGTCTGGAATCGGCCGAGGAGCAGAACTTCGCCTCATCCCGTCCCTCCTCTGCTTCGATTCAAAACCAGGATTTCGATTTGCTGGAGGTGGAACAACCCGATCGCCAGTCATCGGCCCATGACGTTAACGTCGAAGAGCCAATACCAAATGCTTCACCGATCGCGAAATCGCGCTATGCGCTTAGCGTAGCAACCGAGCCAGCTGATGCGCTGATACGCATCCTTAACATTCGGGAAAAATACCGCGACGGAATTGAATTGGAGTCGGGTCGCTATCACTTGGAAGTTTCCAAGCCCGGCTATGCCACCCACCGGCAGTGGGTCAGCCTGCGGGGCGGTGATTTGACCGTGGAGCATCAGTTGGAGCCGCTGCACACGCCTGGTGAGGTTCTGTTCGACACCCTGGCGAATGGCGGCAAGGGGCCGGAAATGATTGTTATTGTACCGGGTCGCTTTACCATGGGACAAAAAGGCGAAGCGCATTTATCTCCGGAACGAGACGTACACATTATCCGGAAATTCGCTATCGGTAAGTATGAAGTCACCTTCGCCGATTACCAGCAATTCGCCAATGCAACCGACGCCGCAATACCCGACGACAATCGCTGGGGTCAAGGCAGCCGCCCGGTGATCAACGTCAGTTGGCACGACGCCATGGCTTACACTACGTGGTTAAGTGAGCAAACTGGCAGGACCTATCGTCTGCCCACTGAAGCGGAATGGGAATATAGTGCCCGCGCCGGCAGCAGCGCCGCCAATTGGTGGGGCGACGGAGCCGCCTCCGACAGAGCCAATTGCAAACGCGGCTGCGACAGCGACTATACCGGCCTGCTCTCGAGTAAAACCGCGCCGGTCGGCAGCTTTCCGCCCAATCCCTTTGGACTGCACGACACCGCCGGCAACGTGGCGGAATGGGTATTGGATTGCTACCAGAACCACTACATCGGCGCGCCCACCGATGGCAGTGCGGTCGCGGCGGAAAATTGCTCATCTCGACTGGTTCGCGGTGGCGCTGCCAGAGACAGCTATACAGAACTCTTCAGCTACGCCCGAGAAAAGGAAAGCGCCGCGACAAAATCCGATATGATTGGTTTTCGGGTCGTTCGGGAATTTGACTACTGATTACCGATATCCCTCGCGCGTCGCCTGATCAGGGAAGCTTCGTTGTCCCGACAAAAATCCATGTAGGATTTAGTGCTGCCATCGCTGTTGTAAAACTCGTCCATCGAATCGTCATCGATAATAATCCTGTTGCGCCCGCAGCTTACTTCCCACCGGTCCGCGCTTACGGGAGACGCATAGTTGGGCGCTCTCAAGCGCTCGTTGCCCGGCAAGCTCCCGCAGGCCACCAGTACCATGGAGAAACACGCGGCGGCGCACGCCGTCGCAATCGATTTCGGACTAAACCTGATGAAGTGCATTATGTCTCCCATCTTCGACCCTCATTAGCGTCTGAGTGCGAAACGGCGCCAAGGTTCAACACCCTCCTCCGCGGCTGGCGAGCCCCTTACGTCTACCCTCTCACTTACTTCTTGATCAGGACATCGTACAGGTCCTTGCGTCGGTCCTTGAGGTTCCGGACCGAACCTTCGCTGTGCAGAATTTTCAACTTGGACATATCCAAATCGGAAAAAAGCAGCATTTCGGTGTTCGGGGTAGCCTCGGACAGGATTGCGTCGTGCGGGAAGGGAAAATCGGAAGGGGTTAGCACCGCCGATTGGCTGTACTGCACGTCCAGGCTTTCGACTTTGGGCAGGTTGCCCACACTGCCGGCGATAACCACGTAACATTCATTTTCCACGGCCCGCGCCTGCGCGCAGTGCCTGACCCGGAGATAACTGTTTTTAGTGTCCGTCCAGAAAGGAACAAACAGAATTTCCAGGTTTTTCTCCGCCAGAATCCGCGACAACTCTGGGAACTCCACGTCGTAACAGATCAATATACCCACTCGCCCGGCATCGGTTTCGAATACGTTCAATGCGTCGCCGCCGTGAAAAACCCAGTCGTTTTTCTCGTGGGGCGTCATGTGGATTTTGCGTTGCTCGTCAATGCGACCGCTGCGATGACATAGATAAGAAACATTATACAACTTATCGTTCTCAAGGACGGGCATGGACCCAGCCACAATGTTGGCGTTGTACTCGATTGCCATACGCGACATTTCGTCTCGCAGATGGTCGGTAAACTGCGCCAAAAAACGAATGGCTTCGGTTTGGGATGTCTGATCACCGAGCCCCATGAGCGGCGCATTGAACAGCTCGGGAAACACGATAAAGTCGCTCTGGTAGTCGGAAACCGCATCGACGAAGAACTCCACCTGCTCCAGCATTTCATCCACGGAACCCACCGCGCGCATTTGCCATTGCACCGCGCCAACCCGAACGATGGCTTTCGGCGCTTCCAAAACCGTATGGGTGGGTTCGTAAAGAATGTTGTCCCACTCCAGCAGGGTTGCGTAACCGACTGATTGTTCATCTTCCGGCAGGTATTTTTTTAGCAGCCGCTTAACCGTGAAGTCGTTGGCGAGTTGGAAGCTGAGAATCGGATCATAGATTTCCCGCGCGGCCACTTTGCCGATGTATTCGGTGGGACTCATTTCAGTTTTGTGATTGTGGTAGTTGGGGATCCGGCCACCGGCCAGAATACCCTTCAGATTGTATTGGCGGCACAGTTCCTTGCGCGCCTCGTAAAGGCGACGGCCGAGGCGTAGCCCGCGGTGGCTCTGCTTGATAACCACGTCCAGGCCGTAGAGTGCATCCCCCTCGGGATCGCTTATAACCTTGTCGTTGCTGTCGACGATATCTTCATAGGTGTGCGGGTTGGACAAGCGCGCGTAATTGACCTGCACGCTGAGGGCGATACCCACCAACTCTCCCTCGTCCAGAATGCCCACCTGGCCTTCTGGAAATTCCTGAATCAAATGAGAAAGCGTGTGCTGGGGCCATGCGCCTCCCAATTGTGGGTAGGCTTCATCCATCAGGGCCTTGATCTGAGGGTATTGCTCCATGGAAAGGTTGCAGATCTTTAGACGTGCTGCTTCGATCGACATAAGAAGGTACTGCTCGCTCGGCTTGGGTTTGGGTTTGGATTTGGGTTTGGGTTTGGGGTGCTCGGACTGGTAATCCTAGCATTCTATTCCCCGCCGTGCCCATCCAGGGAGCAATCCTCTAGAAACTCCTATTGAACAGCGGCAAAACCCTCAGCCACTTGGGATTGTCACGGACCACATTAATCAGCCCAATTTGATAGCCCTCGGAATGGCTCGCGTCGTTCAGCAGGCCAATAGTCCAGCCCGCGTTGTTGCCTTTGATACGGTTCCAGGCACTGACCGCGAGGCCGTTGAATTGACCACCTTTGCTGATCCGGAAGTGCGCCGGTGCCAATGCCAACCCAGTGTATTCACCAGCGCCAACCACTGCGCCCACGGTAAGCCCTCTCACTCTGCCGGCGGCGACACCGAGCGTGCCGATCCCCACGCCAGTGATTTCCTCGGAGGCCACGGCAAGTCCGGCGATACTCACGCCGCGAATGGGTCCACCGGCCGCGGCGACCCCGGCCAAGGACAAGCCCGTCAACTCATCACCGCCCACCACCGCGATACCGCCCACGGCGATGCCCTTCACCCGGCCCCCGCTGACCAGGCCGATGCCGCTAATGCCAATGCCGCGCAAATCCCTGCCGGCGACCAGTCCAATACCCGCAACCCCGATTCCCCGGAAGTCGTCGCCGGCAACCAATCCAACACCCGATACACCCAACCCACCGAAATTTTTGCCGGCAACCAGCCCGACACCAGACAGTCCGGCACCGCTGAAATTATCCCCCGCCACCAGACCCAGCCCCGCCGCCTGGATCCCCTGGGAATTGTCGCCGGATACGCGCCCGATACCGCTGACGCCGATGCCCGTGAAGGTATTCCCGGCGACAAAGCCGAGGCCGCTCACGTCGACGCCGGTAAAGTCACCCTTGGTGCCGGCGGCGAACAGACTCAGCGCAATACCTTCGATGGATTCCGCCCCGGTAACCGGCAAGCCCAAGGCGAGTCCGGTAACAGCACCGCTGGTTTGATATTCGAAAGGTGCCCAGAGGGTCGCATTGACACCATAAACGCTTTGCAACTGGGAATCACGATAGTTGAGGCGTATGCCCTTTACCCCTTTGGAATCGCCCAGGCTAATACCGTAACCGCGGTAGGTTAGGTTGAGGGAGGGTCCGGGATCCTTTTCCGGCTCGTCGTCACGCGATGCGCTAGCATTCCCGGTGGAATCGATTGCCCGTTCATCGCTATCGTTCGCGGCCAACACCAGATGGCCCTCGGATAGCACTGCCACTCCTGAAAACCGGGCGTCATCCGCGTCCGTGTATGCATGGGGCTCAACCACTTCCTCACTCAATGTCGCGGCTGTGGCGGTAACGCTCGCCAAAGAGGAAAGCAAGAATAACCCGGTTGTGAGATGGCCGATGGCGCTCATGGATGCGTTCTTCCCCTACTGAATTCGCATCCAATCTACCGGCGGTCCATGCGCCACTAAAGTCAAGAAAC
>JBBDIU010000101.1:0-18772 GCA_040880205.1 Cellvibrionaceae bacterium | reverse complement strand
GTAGAGGGATTTGTCAATGCCGCCGACGCATGGATGCGTAAGAGCGGCCTACGTGCAGGGATGGGCGCAGGATGCGCAGGAGCGACGCGGACGAAGTCCTCGATTGTTTGGGCACAAAAAAGCCGAGCTTCGCTCGACCTTAATGAAATGGTGCCCAGGACGACGTGAAGGGATTCACCAGTATCGGCGGGAGGCAGGAGCCCGAGCTCTGCTCGACCTTCTTTAATTGGTGCCCAGGAGAGGACTTGAACCTCCACGGCCTTGCGGCCACTAGCACCTGAAGCTAGCGTGTCTACCAATTTCACCACCTGGGCGTGGGTGGATTTTTTTGCGTCCGTGCGTGCGAGAGATACGTGCTATCTACTCCGACACGCTAGGCGTGCCTACACTCTTTGTTTATGGGAACGCACCACCTGGGCTCCGTGCCTGTCGAATGGCTCCCGGCATCCATGTTACTGAGATTGGCGCCATCCGAGATTTCTGTCCTCTGTCCTCCGACAGCAAGGCCGCGAATATTAGTGTTCGCGCCGGTTTATGTCAAACGGCGCTACAGGTATAGTAGCCGCCATGTCCAGACGGAAATCCTCAACAGAAGAGAGCCCATTGAAAAGAAGCAAACACTCCGACCCTACCCAACAAGATCCCCACGCCGACCGCGAAGCGGACCGCTACGAGAACCCCATCCCCAGCCGGGAATACATCCTGGCGGACCTGGAAAAAGCCGGTAGCCCCCAAACCCACGAAGCGCTCTGTGAACGCCTGGGATTGACTGATCCCGACGCTGTCGAAGCCCTGCGCCGCCGGCTGATCGCCATGCACCGCGACGGACAGCTTATTCGCGATCGGCGCCAGGCCTATGGCCGGGTGGACAAGATGAACCTGCTGCGCGGCATGGTGCAGGGGCACAAGGACGGCTATGGCTTCTTTATTCCCCAGACCGGCGGCGACGATCTCTATCTAACTTTCCGCCAGATGCAGAAGGTCTTCGACGGCGACGAGGTACTGGTGCGACCGGCGGGGGTCGGCTTCAAGGGCAAGCGCGAAGCGGTGATCGTGGAAGTTCTGGCGCGCAACACCGAGGAAGTGGTGGGGCGCTACTACAAGGAACAGGGCATTCAATTCGTGCGCCCGGACAACCCCCGGATAACCATGGACGTATTGCTCCCTGCCGATGAACCGGCGGAAGCAAAGGACGGCCAGTATGTAGTAGTGAAAATCATTCAGCAGCCGGACCGCAAGCACCCGCCAGCGGGCCGTATTACCCAGGTACTCGGTGACCACATGGCGCCTGGCATGGAAATCGATGTGGCGGTTCGCAGCCACAATATTCCCCATATCTGGCCCACCGATGTGGAGGCCCATGCCCGGCAATTCGCGCCGGAGGTGGACGAGGCTCACAAGCAACACCGGGTGGATTTGCGCAAACTGCCTTTTGTCACTATCGACGGTGAAGATGCCCGGGACTTCGATGACGCCGTGTATTGCGAACCCAAGAAGGGCGGTGGTTGGCGGTTATGGGTGGTTATTGCCGATGTGTCCGCGTATGTTGAGCCCGATTCGCCCCTGGACCGCGAGGCACGCCAGCGCGGCAATTCCGTTTATTTTCCGGATCAAGTGATTCCCATGCTGCCGGAAGCGCTGTCCAACGGCCTGTGCTCGCTGAACCCCCAGGTGGATCGTTTGTGCATGGCCTGTGAAATGACCATCAGCGCCGCTGGCCGAGTGAGCAGCTATCAGTTTTACGAAGCGGTTCTCTATTCCCATGCCCGGTTGACCTACAACAAGGTCTGGCAAATGCTGCAAGAACGAGAGGCGGGCACCAAGGGCGGCATGCGCGAGCAGTACAAGCACGTGGTGCGCCACGTGGACGAACTGCACACGCTTTACCGTGTCCTGCGCGAGGAGCGCGAGCTGCGCGGCGCGATTGATTTCGAAACCGAAGAGACCCGCATCATTTTCGATCAGAATCGCAAGATTCAGGAAATTGTGCCAGTGCAGCGCAACGATGCGCACAAAATGATTGAAGAATGCATGCTGGCCGCCAATGTGTGCACGGCGCGCTTTCTGGAAAAGCACGAATTAGTTGGTCTGTTCCGCGTGCACCAAGGGCCGGAAGAGGAAAAGCTGGAAAACCTGCGGGAATTCCTTGGCGAGTTGGGTTTGTTTTTGCCCGGTGGCGCGAAGCCCAAACCCGAGCACTACCAGGAAGTGCTGCAAATGGTGGCGGATCGACCCGACGCGCACCTCATTCAGACCGTCATGCTGCGCAGTTTGCGGCGCGCCATGTACCAACCGAATAATGAAGGCCATTTCGGCCTGAACTATCCGGCCTACACGCATTTTACATCGCCTATTCGCCGCTATCCCGATCTCCTGGTGCATCGGGCTATTCGCCATGTAATCCGCTCCAAGGTTCCCTCCACCCATGTACAGCGGGTGAAGGGCGCCAAACCCATTCCGAAAAAAGATATTTATCCCTACGACATGCAGGCCATGCTGCAGTTGGGCGAGCATTGCTCATTGACCGAGCGCCGCGCCGACGAGGCCACTCGCGAAGTGGTGAGCTGGTTGAAGTGCGAATTCTTGCAGGACCACGTGGGCGACCAGTTTCCAGGCGTTGTCACCGGCGTGACCGGCTTTGGCTTGTTTGTGGAACTAAAAGACCTGTACGTGGAGGGCCTGATTCACATCACCGCGCTGCCACGCGATTATTATGTGTTCGAACAGGCTCAGCACCGCTTGGTGGGCGAACACAGTCGTCAGGTCTTCCGGCTGGGCGATGAGCTGGTGGTGCAGGTGGCGGCAGTCAATTTGGAAGAGCGCAAGGTGGATTTCGAGCTGATCGAAGCCAAATCGAGCAAAGCCAATCGCCTGTCCAAAAAGGAAGCGCAGCGGATAGCGAAATCCCGCACACCCAAGGGTGCTGTCGCCAAGGCCGGAGCCGGGAAGAAAGCCGGCGCTAAAAAGCCGACGGCTGAAAAAGCTAGCTCCGGGAAAGCAAAGTCTGGCAAGTCCCGCAGCGGCAGACGGCGCCGGTAAATGGTGAATAGTGAAAATGTAAATGGTAAATAGTGAATGGTGAATAGTGGCTCCGTGGTTACAAAAGCCCGAGCGTACTATTCACATCTCACATCTCACATCTCACATCTCACATCTCACCATCCACCCCGGTTCACCACCATGCCTAAATCCAAACAAAAAACCGAAACGGTCTACGGCATGCACCCCGTGCAAACTCTGCTAAAGAGCGCTGCGTCGCGCATCCAGCAACTCTACCTGCTAAAAACCCGCCGGGATCAGCGCATGACCAAACTCATCGCGTTGGCGGAAAAGCAGGGAGTGGCCTATCAGTTTTCCAGCCGCGAGCAATTGGACAAGTTGGTGGACGGCAACCACCAGGGTGTCGTGGCGGAATGCAGCCCGGGAGAGATCTACGATGAGCGCTTTCTCAATCAGCTATTGGACGGGCTCAGCGAAGCGCCTTTGTTGTTGATTCTGGACGGCGTTACCGACCCGCACAATTTGGGCGCCTGTTTGCGCACCGCCGACGCGGTCGGCGTTCACGCTGTTATCGCCCCCAAGGACAACGCCGCCAGTGTTAATCCTACGGTGCGCAAAGTGGCTAGCGGCGCGGCGGAACTGCTCCCCTATATCCCTGTCACGAATCTGGCGCGCACCATGAAGTCCTTGCAGGAACGCGGCATCTGGCTGGTGGGTACCACTGGAGACACCGATAAATCACTCTATGACACCGACCTGAAAGGCCCCCTGGGAATTGTCATGGGCGCCGAAGGCGAAGGCATGCGCCGCCTCACCCGGGAATCCTGCGATTTCCTGGCCCATATACCGATGCTCGGCGGGGTTTCAAGTCTGAATGTATCGGTGGCGGTGGGGGTGTGTCTTTACGAGGCGCTTCGCCAAAGGATGGGAAGTGGGGAGTGGAAAGTCGGAAGCTGGCCAGCGCCAGCTTGACTACAGAACTTTGTTGCCGATGCAACGCTTGATGACCAGAATGCTGTTCATTGTTCATTGTTCATTGTTCATTGTTTGCCCCAACTTCCCACCCCCCCCCTAGACAGCGAGGCTGTCGATCCCTACAATGTCGCGCCCCACAGCCGGGTCCGTTACAGCACCTTGAGTGCTTTCCCGGCTCTCCTTGCTTCACCGCCGCGTATTCCCTGGTTTAGAGGGGCCCGGTGGGAGGCTTAATCCGTAAGGAGTCACAATGAGACATTACGAAATCGTGTTCCTGGTTCATCCGGACCAAAGTGAACAAGTGCCCGGCATGGTCGAGCGCTACACCTCGACTATCACCGGCAGCGGCGGTACGGTTCACCGGTTGGAAGACTGGGGCCGCCGTCAACTCGCCTACTCCATTAACAAAATTCACAAAGCCCATTACGTGCTGATGAACGTGGAGTGCGATGATCCTGCCCTGGAAGAGTTGACCACCAACTTCCGCTTCAACGACGCCATTTTGCGCAATATGGTTATGCGGGTTGAGGAAGCGATTACCGAGCAATCGCCCATCATGAAGGCGGAGCGAGAGAACCGCGAACGCAAACCGCGGCCCGAACGCCGGGACGATGGGGAGCGTGGTGACAGGCCTGATCGCGAGCGGACCGAGAGCGGGTCCGATGACGCCGGTGACAAGGAAGCTGCCAATGCACCGGAACCCCAAGCCTCGGAAGAATCCACAGAGCCAGCCAAGCCAGCCAGCTCCGATGATCAAACTGAAACCGCCGCCGAAGACACTGGTGCTGAACAAGCCGGTGCTGCCACAGAGAAGGTCGGCGAAGCAGAGAAAGGAGAATAAGCCATGGCTCGATTTTTCCGACGTCGCAAATTTTGCCGCTTTACCGCCGAAGGCACAAAGCAAATCGATTACAAGGATCTGGAAACGCTGAAGGCCTACGTCACCGAAACAGGCAAGATCGTACCCAGCCGTATTACCGGTACCAAGGCGCGCTATCAACGCCAGCTGTCGACTGCCATTAAGCGCGCGCGCTATCTGGCACTGCTGCCCTACACCGACAGCCACGAATAAACCGACTATTGTGCATGCCCTAGCGGAGTTCATTATGCGCGGGCGGGCACAGGCGGCCATGGTCGCGCTGCTGGGCGCATTCGTGCCCTTTGTCAGCCCCGGCACTGTCGCCCTGGTCTCACTGCGGCGCGGTGGCTTCGACGGTTTTTACGTGGGTGGCTGGGCCATGCTGCCGGTGGTGGTGTTAACCTTTGTTGACCCCCAAAGTCTGCCAGTCGCTTTTTATTACTTTTGTGTGCTGGTGGTTGCCATCGGTGGCGCATTGGTGTTGCGCAGTCAGGGGATCTGGCCGGTTAGCGTCATTGGGTTGGTGGTACTCAGCGCAACCGGCGGTTTGGTGTTTGGTCTCAGCTTTCCCGGCTTCAACGAGCAGCTTATTGCCGAAGTCCAACAGATTCAGGAAGAAACCCGGGCGCGATTGCAGGAGCAGGGCACCGAGCTAAGCGAGCCGATTACCATTACAACCACCCTGATAGCCGGTTTTGTGGCGGCCCTGGTGGCTTTTAACGGCGTGTTGGCGTTGGTAATCGGGCGCTGGTGGCAGGCGATGCTGTACAATCCGGGCGGCTTTCGGGAAGAGTTCCAGCAGTTTCGGCTGGGCAAAACCCAATCGTTGCTGTTGTTTGGCATTGCCGCTATTTGCGTGTCTCGCCCCAACTGGTTCTTTTGGGGCATGTTGGCGGCCTTGCCCTTGTTTCTGGTGTGTGCGGCCATTGTGCACAATCGTGTTTACGCCAAGGGCGGGGGGCTGGCCTGGCTAATACTGTTTTACCTGCTGTCGATCTTCCAGCCGTTTTTTCTGCTGGCATTCAGCATCGGTTTTACCGACGCCTGGGTGGATTATCGCAGACGCTTTGGCCCACAATTGAACAATGAACAATGAACAATGAACAATGAACAATGAACAATGAACAGTGAACAGTGAACAGTGAACAGTGAACAGTGAACAGTGAACAGTGAATAGTTGGCATTTGAGCCAGGTTAAAAAGTTCCCCCCACGGGCGGGAGCGCAGAGTGAAAGCGAGGAAAGAACGATGGACGTCATACTGTTGGAAAAAGTTGGCAGGCTCGGCAAGATTGGCGATAAAGTCGCCGTTAAAGCGGGTTTTGGCCGTAATTATTTGGTGCCCCAGGGCAAAGCCGTGCCGGCCACCGAAGAAAATTTGAAGGAATTCGAAGCACGCCGTGCGGAACTGGAAGCGGCCGCCGCGGAACAAGTAGCCGAGGCGGAAAAACGTGCGGAAAAACTGCAAGACTTGAGCATTACCATTACCGCCAATGCCGGCGATGAGGGCAAGCTGTTCGGCTCCATTGGTACCAAGGACATCGCCGATGCGGTTACGGCGGCCGGTGCGGAAATCAATAAATCCGAAGTGCGCTTGCCGGAAGGTACGCTGCGCGAAGTGGGCGAATACGACATCGATATTCAACTGCACGCCGATGTGACCCGCACTATCAAACTGATCGTTGCCGCCGAGTAATCGGGCGGGCTTCGATCAGTCATAGATCGCGGTCGCTTTCCTCACGCGAAAACCGTTACAATCTTCTCACCCCAGGCGACTCTTCGCTCGGAGTGGGAAGATTTTTCATTTGCGCCTTCCCCGGCAAAAACACCAGTATATCAATAAGTTAGTTCTACCCGGCGTTTAGCATGTCAATGGAAGCCGAACTACCCGACCATTTCGACCACGATTTTCCCGACGAGGACGGCACCGGCTCGTCCGAGAATTCGCGCGAGCGCTCGTTGCCCCATTCCATCGAGGCGGAGCAGTCGGTGCTGGGTGGCTTGATGCTGGACAATAACCGCTTCGACGCGGTGGCTGAGCTCATTTCGGCCGATGATTTCTACAAGGACAGCCACCGGCAGATCTTCCGGATGATGACCGAGTTGGCGGTGGATAGTCAGCCCCTGGACGTGGTAACTCTGTCGGAAACTTTGGAACGCTACGGAGAACTGGAGCGGATTGGCGGAATCGGCTATCTGGCGGAAATGGCCACCCACACTCCCAGTGCCGCCAACATTACCGCCTACGCAAAAATCGTCCGCGATCACGCCACCATTCGCCAGCTTATTTCCGCCGCCAATGAGATCAGCCGCTCCAGCCTGAACCCGGCGGGCCTGGACTCCACGGCATTGTTGCAACTGGCCGAGCGTCGGGTGGCGGAAATCGTGGAAGATCGTCCCAAGGAAGGCGGTTTCGCCGCCGTGAACGAGCTCCTGAAAGGTGCCGTGGAGCGGATCGACGAGCTTTTTTCCTCGGATTCCGATATTACCGGCCTCAGCACCGGCCTTACCGAGTTGGACGGCCGCACCTCCGGTTGGCAGAACGGTGAACTGATTGTATTGGCCGCCCGACCCTCCATGGGCAAAACGGCGCTGGCGCTGAATTTTGTGGAGAGTGCCATTCTCAAGCAGGACAAGCCGGTGCTGGTGTTCAGTATGGAAATGCCGGCGCAATCCCTGGTGGTGCGGATGCTGTCCTCCATCGGTCGCATCAATCAAACCAAGATTCGCAATGGCAAATTGACCGAAGAGGATTGGCCCAAGCTGTCCGCCGCGGTCGGCAAAATGAAGGATCGCCCGCTGTTTATCGACGATACGCCGGGCTTGACGCCCCAGGACCTGAAGGCCCGCACCCGCCGCATCGCCCGCGAGCACGGCAACCCGGCCATGATTGTGGTGGACTATATCCAGCTTATGCACACCGGCGGCAGCAGCGATGGCCGCACCCAGGAAATTTCCGAAATCTCCCGCTCATTGAAAGCCCTGGCCAAGGAATACGACTGCCCGGTTATTGCTCTGTCACAGCTCAACCGCGGCGTGGAGCAGCGTCCCAACAAGCGCCCTCTTAACTCGGACCTGCGGGAATCCGGCGCCATCGAACAGGACGCGGACATCGTCATGTTCATCTACCGCGATGAATACTACAACGAGGAAAGCCCGGACAAGGGCATTGCCGAGCTGATTATCGGCAAGCAGCGCAACGGCGAAATCGGTACCTGCCGGACGGCCTGGGTGGGGCAGTACACCCGCTTCGAGAACCTGGCGCCGGAGTATTTTAGTCAGGAATATTAAAAACGAGTCGCTAGTCGCTAATCTCTAGTCACTAGTCAAAACCCGCCCCCCTGGCGCCGGAGATTGGACAGCCGCCTCCTCCAGCGCCGCCGTCCCGCAACAGTAAATGGATCCTTGTTTTTTCTTACTAGCGACTAGAGATTAGCGACTAGCGACTCCCCGCAGGAGCCCCTGCGGGGCCGGCCATGTGTACAACAGTAACAGTCTTGTGTATTATCGCCGGCCACATTCTGAGCAGTTCGGTCATTTGGTAACAGTTACGCCGGGAGCGGGAGCAGTGTATGCAGATCTTCCATCACGTGGCCTCGGTCCGTGAAGCCTTGGCCGGAGAGCGTGCCCGGGGGCGAACCATTGGTTTTGTGCCGACCATGGGAAATTTGCACCGGGCCCATATCGAGCTTGTGAAGATCGCCCGGCAGCACTGCGATGTGGTGGTGGTCAGCATTTTCGTGAATCCCATGCAGTTTGGCTTGCACGAGGACTGGGACAAGTATCCCCGAACCTATGAGGCCGACATCGCCAAGCTGCAAGAGGCGGAATGTGATTACCTTTTTTACCCGGATGAAAAGGAAATCTACCCCAACGGCATGGCGGAGCAGACCCGGGTAGTAGTGCCCACTATGACCGACGTCCTCTGCGGTGCCAGCCGACCAGGGCACTTTGAAGGAGTCACGACGGTAGTGACCAAGTTGTTCAATATCGTTCAGCCGGACGAGGCGGTGTTCGGCATCAAGGATTTTCAGCAATTGGCACTTATTCGGCGTATGGTCGAAGACTTGTGCATCCCGGTGAAAATCACTGCCGGCGAGATATTCCGCGAGACCGATGGCCTGGCCATGAGTTCGCGCAACAGCTATATCACGCCCGAGGAGCGCCCAGGTGTCGCCCAGTTGAATACGAGTCTCAATTGGGTGCGGGACGCCATCCTGCAGGGCGAGCGGGACTTCCTGGCCCTGGAAGCCACAGCCGGCCAGCAGATCGAGGCGGCGGGTTTCAAGGTGGACTACCTGAGTGTCTGCAACAGCAAAACGCTGGAGCCCGCGGCCCACGACGACCGGGAGATCACGGTACTGGGGGCCATGTACACCCAGTCGGCCCGATTAATCGACAACGTGTCGCTTACTTTGTAATAAGGCCCCAGGCGGCGAAATTTCGGTTGAACGGGGTCAAAATA
This sequence comes from Cellvibrionaceae bacterium, assembly GCA_040880205.1. Classification (GTDB taxonomy): domain Bacteria; phylum Pseudomonadota; class Gammaproteobacteria; order Pseudomonadales; family Cellvibrionaceae; genus WACF01. The sequence continues at coordinate 9,475 of JBBDIU010000101.1, read as the reverse complement.
GATGCAAAATAGGCTGGCTCTTGACGAGGCGGTTTGAGAATTCACCCGAGAGGACATTATGATTTCAACCTTACTAAAAGGTAAATTGCACATGGCCAGCGTGACCCAGGCCGAGCTGTGGTATGACGGCTCCTGTGCAATTGATGCGAATCTGGTGGAACTGGCCGGCCTGCGCGAGTTTGAGCAGATCGATATTTACAACGTCAACAACGGCGAACGGCTCACCACCTACGTCATCCTGGCCGAGCCCGGCTCGGGGACTATCTCCATGAATGGCGCCGCGGCCCGCAAAGTCCAGGTAGGTGACCGCATTATTATCGCGGCCTACGGCCAGTTCGACGAACAAGAAGCGGTCAACTTCAAACCCAAGCTGGTTTACCTCAACGCCGACAACAGCGTCGAGCGTACCGCCAACACCATTCCCGTACAATTGAAAGAACTTAAAATCAGTCGCTAGTCGCTAATCCCCAGTCGTTCGACGAGCGACTCGTGACGCCTCACCCCTCAATTGCGCTGCAAAGCCCCGGTGTTACAATGCGGGCATTCCGCCAGCGCGGCATGTGCCCGCGCATCGTGCCAAGACGTCGCTGTCGACGCAACATTGTCAACTCGGCGTTACCAATACAACGTTAACAACACACCGTTATCAACAGAACAACGTGAGGGAGAGAGGTATGTCCGAGAATCCGAAGCTTCACCCCGTGCCCGCCGAAATAGCCGCTAACGCGCACATCAACAAAGAGCGTTATGAAAAACTGTATCAGCGCTCCATTGAATCGCCGGATGACTTTTGGGCGGAGCAGGCGGAGGAATTTCTGACCTGGGACAAGCGCTGGAATACTGTTCGCGAATTCGATTTCGCCAAGGGTGAAGCCAAATGGTTTGATGGTGGCAAACTCAATGTCACCACCAATTGCATCGATCGCCATCTACCCGAGCGGGCCAAACAAACCGCGATTATTTGGGAAGGCGACGACCCCAAGGATGACAAAACAATTACCTACGCCGAGTTGCACCAGGCGGTGTGCAAACTCGCCAATGTATTAAAGGACCGCGGCGTTAAAAAAGGTGATCGCGTTTGCATTTACATGCCGATGATCCCCGAGGCGGCCTACGCCATGCTCGCCTGTGCGCGCGTCGGGGCGGTTCACTCGGTGGTGTTCGGCGGGTTTTCGCCCGAAGCGTTGAAAGACCGTATTCTTGATTCCGATTGCCGGGTGTTGATTACCGCTGATGAAGGCGTGCGCGGCGGAAAAATAATTCCGCTCAAGCAAAATGCCGATAAAGCATTGGCCAAGTGCCCGAACGTACACACCTGTCTGGTAACGCAACGCACCGGTGGCAAGATCGACTGGCGGAACGAACGCGACATTTGGTATCACGAGGCGGTGGCGAAGGCCGATGCGAACTGCGAAGCGGAATCCATGGACGCCGAAGATCCGTTATTTATTCTTTACACCTCCGGTTCCACCGGCAAACCCAAAGGCGTGTTGCACACCATCGGCGGCTATTTGTTGCAGGCTGCCATGACCCATAAGTATACCTTCGATTATCATGAGGGTGAAATCTATTGGTGTACCGCTGATGTGGGTTGGGTAACAGGCCACACTTACATCGTTTACGGCCCGCTTGCCAATGGCGCGGTTACCCTAATGTTTGAAGGCGTTCCCAATTACCCCACCGCTTCGCGCCACTGGGAGGTAGTGGATAAGCACAAGGTAAACATTTATTACACCGCCCCCACCGCCTTGCGTGCATTGATGGGCGCCGGCAACGACTATGTGACGCGCACCTCGCGAAAGTCCTTGCGCATTCTGGGAACGGTCGGCGAACCAATTAATCCCGAAGCCTGGGAATGGTACTACCAGGTGGTGGGCGAGTCCCGCTGTCCCATTGTCGACACCTGGTGGCAAACGGAAACGGGAGGGCATATGTTAACGCCTCTGCCCGGCGCGATCGATTTGAAACCCGGCTCCGCCACCTTGCCTTTCTTCGGCGTCGAACCGGTGATTCTGGACAGCGAAGGCATGGAACTCACAGGCGCTTGTTCCGGCAACCTTGCGATAAAAAGCTCCTGGCCGGCGCAGATACGCACCGTCTATGGCGATCACGAACGCTGTGTGCAAACCTATTTCAGTACCTACAAGGGTTACTACTTCACCGGTGACGGCGCGCGTCGCGACGAGGACGGCTATTACTGGATAACCGGCCGGGTTGACGACGTGCTTAACGTCAGCGGTCATCGCATGGGAACAGCGGAAGTGGAAAGCGCCCTGGTACTGCATAAAAGCGTTTCCGAAGCGGCGGTGGTGGGTTGCCCGCATTCCGTGAAGGGCCAGGCGATTTACGCCTATGTCACCTTGATGAGCGGCAGTGAACCCAGCGACGCGTTGCGAAAAGAACTTATCGATTTGTGCGTCCAGGAAATTGGTCCCATCGCCAAACCGGATTTCATTCAATGGGCGCCGGGCCTGCCAAAAACCCGTTCCGGCAAAATAATGCGCCGCATTCTACGCAAAATTGCCGCCAACGAACTGGATAATCTGGGCGATACCTCCACGCTGGCGGATCCGGCGGTGGTGGAGGATTTGATTGAGAATAGGGTTAATAGATGAATGGTGAATAGTGAATAGTGAAATTGGGGCGGCTCAGGCGCAATGCGGGGACGAATTGGTGAAAGGTGAAAGGTGAAAGGTGAAAAAAAAGAGCCGCGGATGCGGCTCTTTTTGTTTGGGGGTTAGTTGCTGGCTTGTTCGCTTTGTTGGGCGCGACGCTTGCGGGCTTCTTCCCGCAGGGTGACGAATAGGTTTTTCAGTTCTTCGTGTTCCAGGCCGCCGCTTTTATTGCTGTCGAACCATACCGCCATTTTCACCAACTGCTCGCCGGTGTCGCCGGTCATTTCCTCCGCCACCAGCTTGCCGTCCATGTTCCGGTCCAACATGCCCATCATGATGTCGGTGCGAAATTGCAGGACATCCATCTCGGCGGCGTCCTTGGGCTCCTTGAAACGGTAGGACACGCCACCGTAGAGCATCTCATCCCAGGATTGCAGTCCCCAGGGAACAGTCTGGGTGGGATCGGGGTTGCTGTCCTTCAACGGTGAATTGTCATAGGTGGTGCGGTGGATCAGTTTGCTGCCAGCAGGCACTTCCAGCGGCTCCTCCAGGCGGAAGTAGCGCTGCCAGTTAAAGTCGTAATTGGGTACCGACAGCACGGTTTCCTCGCGGCCATCCGGGTAACGAACCGCGAATTCGGAACTGCGGCCGCGATAGTGTGCGTGTGGGAACAGGCTGTAAATGATCACGGGCTCGTGAAATTGCACGTACGCGGCTTCTTGGTGCGCGCCTTCCTGCGGCGGAATGCTGATTTCAGTGTTGGCGATGACATAGTGGCGCAGCATGTGTTCCGGTGCGTCGTCGCGGAAATAGATTCCGATTTTGGATTTGTCGGTGGTAGCTTTGCCGCTGGTGGTGTAGTGCATTTGAAAAAACAAACTTGAGCCCGTCGGCAACAGAAGACCGGTTTCCTCCGGGTAAATGTAATGTTCGTTGCCAGGAACGAAGGTCATCAATTGTTCCTGCAAAATGGAATTGCCTTCACCACCTTGCCCGACCGGGCGCACGGGCGTGCTTGGGTCGACGGGCTCGCCAAAAGTGGCGATGGCGTGGTGCAGAGTCTGCCGATCACCCGGAATAATTTGCACTGCTTTTACCCAAGCATCTTCTGGATACGTGTTGGAGACTTCAAAGAACTGGTAATCGATAACGCCAGTGGCGGGAATGTCATAGGCCGGTAACTCCAACACCAAATCCGGTTTGCCCAACACCCATTGGCTTTCCGGTACTCCAACCTGAGTCAGCGGGTCGTCGCCGGAGCCACGCGGGGCACCGGCGTCTATCCAGTGAATCAAGGTTTGCTTCTCTGCGACCGACAGGCCGATATCCTCCTTGAAGTGATTGATCTGGGGGTCCGCGTGCCAGGGCGGCATGCGACGCGTTAAAACCACCTCCTTGATCATGGGAGCAAAGCCTTTGATCATGGTATGGCTGGTCATGGCCCAGGGGCCGATACCCTCCGGTCGGTGGCAGTCCACGCATTTTTCCATTAGCAGTGGCGCGATCGTCTCGCTGTAGGAAATGTTCTCGCGCGTTTGTATTTGCTTGGCGGAAAGCTGCGCCAGGGCCGGTGTGTTGGCGGGCATTGGACGCTCGGCGAGCTGGATGGCTTGTTCATTCAGGTGTTTGGCGATGGCGTCGCGCAGATAGTCGTCCTTCCCTTCCTTCGTGTTGCCGGCGATCGGGCCGCGGTACAGCACCTGCCAGTTCTTGGGGTTGATAACCAGCACTTCGCCCACGTGACTAATCGCAAGCGACTCGGCTACCAATTGGCCCTCATCCATTAGGACGGGGAAGTCGTGGTCCAAGGTTTCGGTTTGCCGCACTACCGTTTTGCGGCTGTCCTTCGGGTCGGCATTCAGCAGGAAAACCTTTACGTTGGCCGCGGCGAATTCGCCCTTGATTTGGCTCAGCGCCGCGACCAGCTCGCTGCTGTTATCAGTTCGCGTGCTATGGCCCAGCAAGATAATGGCCTTGGCATCGGTGTTGTAATGCAACTCGTGAGCCTTGCCGTACTGATCCAGCAGGACGAAGTTGCCGATGCGTTCCGCGGCATTGGCCGCACCGAGATTACACAAAAAGAGCAGGTAGAGCAGTGGCGCGAAATGCCTGTTTTTACCGGACAGCATGGATAGGTACTCCTGGTGAAGCTTGGTTGGGGGCAGTCCTCCCCTTGGGGCGTGTGCCCTTAAGGGGCCGTGAATGGCCGCCAAGTTAGGGCTTTGCGCGGCGAAGATCAAATACTAATAGCGGCTGGAGAGTCATCTTCCCGTTGACAGCGCGCACCCTGTTTACACCGAATCGACCCCTACATATTAACGGGAGTCGCGGACATCGGCCCTTGCCGCGATGCCATCTTCACAATCCTTTACTTTTTTCGCTTGCGACCTGCGTTCATGGTGTTATAGTCATGCATAACACCATATGACACCGGGCACGTTCGTCCCGGCCAGGGGAAGCAACGATGAACATTCACCAGCAATACCTCGTGCCTCTGTGGCTGTTGGCGGGCATGGCTGCCGCTCAGGCGGAGACGGTGCGTTCGACCGTCGAGTTGGACGGGATCGAAAACATCCACCTGCTCAGCCCTTTCCATTTGGTTGTCACCCAGGGGGAAGAGGAATACGTGACCATTATTACCGACAGTGAGCTTATCGACGAAGTGGAGGCGCGCATCAAGGGAGACACCCTGGCGCTGGGTAGCAATGGTAATCCTTTCTGGGACTCGTTCAGCGCTACCCGGGATCGCAATGTGACCTTTGAAGTGCAAGTAAAGGCGCTGAAGTACCTCGCCAACCGAAGTTCCGGCACGGTGCAGCTTCGGCCCCTGCACAGTTCGGATGATCTCGAATTCAACCTTCAGGGCTCTGGCGACATCAGGGCTGATTTACTGGTCGTGGACGATTTGGCCATCAATGTGCGCGGATCGGGAACTACCCGCATCGGCCGCTCCGAGGTGGACGATTTGGACCTGACCGTCCACGGCAGCGGCAATATTGAACTGGATGAACTGTATGCGCGCCGCGAGAAGTTGGCCAAGGCCAAAATTGTTGGCAACGGTTCGGGCGGAGTCAGAATCGCCGATGGCGAGGTAGAGGACTTGTCCATTGTCGTCAATGGTTCCGGCGGAGTGGACACGGCCAACCTGCGTGCTCGGAAAGCAAAAGTTAGCGTTAACGGCTCGGGCGATGTTGAGGTGAATGTCAGCGAAACCTTGGACGCTCGTATCAATGGCACCGGCGATGTGGGCTATAGAGGCGAACCGACAGATGTGGATCGCTCGGTCAACGGTTCCGGCAGGGTCCGCTCACGCAATGACTCTGGTCAGTAAGTTAAAAGCATGTGGGTCAGTAGGTTAAAAGCATGACAACTATCGACGACTGGGATGATTCGCAACCGATTTATCGGCAGCTTCGGGACCGTATTGTCAGCCTGATTATCGACGGGGTGTTCAAGGAAGGCGAAGCCATTCCCTCGGTTCGGCAAGTTGCCAGTGAGTATCGGATCAATCACCTCACGGTCTCCAAAGCCTACCAGGAGCTCGTCGATGAAAATCTGTTGCAAAAGCGACGCGGTTTGGGAATGTTTGTTGCGGAAGGGGCACAGGAACTACTACTCAAGCGGGAGAGGAAACAGTTCATGGAAACTGAGGTGCCGGCGTTATTACAACGTATGAAGCGTTTAAACGTAAGTGCCGACGACCTGGCCGAATTGTTAAACAAAGAGAAGAGCAAGCAATAATGGAAACCTTGATTAGCGCAAACGGCTTATCCAAGCATTACGGAAAAACACGGGTGCTTGATGATATCGATTTGGAGGTGGACCGGGGCCGAATAGTTGGCCTGATCGGTCACAACGGCGCGGGAAAAACCACCGCGCTTAAATGCATGCTCGGACTCGCGACTTACGAGGGCGAATTGAACGTACTGGGCATGTCTCCCGCCAAGGATCGAACCCGACTGATGGAAGAGGTGTGTTTTATTGCCGACACAGCCACCTTGCCGCGCTGGATTAATGCGCAACGCGCGATAGATTTTATCGCCGCAACGCACCCGAAGTTTCACCGGGAAACAGCGGAGGCCTTTCTGGCCAAAACAGATATCGACCCGAAAAAGGAAGTGGGCAAGTTATCCAAAGGCATGATCACCCAGTTGCACCTGGCCTTGGTGATGGCTATCGACGTACCGCTGCTGGTGCTGGACGAACCTACCCTGGGCCTGGACATTCTTTACCGAAAACGATTCTACACCAGCCTGCTCAACGACTATTTCGATCAAGAGCGCACCATCGTGATTACCACCCACCAGGTGGAGGAAATCGAGTCCCTGTTGACCGACCTGGTGTTTATCCGCCAGGGAAAAATCATTTTGAACACTCCCATGGACGCTGTCGCGGAGCGCTTTGTCGAAGTGCACGTGAACCCGGAAAACGTTGAGGCGGCACGCGCACTTAATCCCATATCGGAACAGCGCGGCCTGGGAAAAACCGCCTTTCTGTTTGAAGGCGGAGACCGCACGCCGCTGGAAGCCTTGGGCGAAACACGAATTCCCACGATTGCCGATCTTTTCGTGGCAAAAATGCAATAGGAGGGTAGGACATGAGACTGGATATGGAACAACAACTGGCAGACCTTCGCTCCGTCATGGTGGAACTGCTGCCGGTCGTGGGCGCGGCGCTATGTATATTCGCGGTTTTATTGGTACTTGGGCCGCTAACCTATGGTTTATCGGGATATGGCTTATCGGGGAGTGGCTTCGCGGGGAACGGCCTCGTTGCAATTGACGCACTCGGCGCCAATTTCGTCGAAAGCGGCCGGTAGATCCAGTTTCGAGCAAGGAAAAAAGACATGAGGCAGATGCTAAACAAAACCAACTACCTGTTCCAACGCGAGTTGTGGGAGCACCGAGGTGGGGTTATCTGGACACCGGTGGTGATCGGAGCGGTCGCCATGATGCTGACCGTTCTGAGCCTTGTATTCGGGGTGGGCGACGAACTTAATCAGCATCTGGACCAAGTGGCCGAGTGGGCGGGTGGGCAGCGAACCGCTGATGCAAACGAGCCAACATTTCGCATCGACTTCTCCCGGGGAGAACTGGTGCCCGCCGAGGACGACGATCTCGATTGGGCTCTGTGGGGTTCGCAACTACTTGGCCTGCTCACCCCGACATTGCACGGCATTGGCATCGTATTTGGAATCGTCGCATTTATCGTCTCGGTTTTTTACCTGCTCGGTAGCCTGTTTAATGATCGAAAGGACCGGACCATTCTTTTCTGGAAGTCACTGCCGTTTAGCGAGACCCATTCAGTGCTGGTTAAGCTGGCGTTCGCTAGCCTGGCTATTCCACTGAGTGCCTTGGTGGTGGCCCTGGTCGTTCAGATTTTCTTCGCCGGCATGACGGTTTCACTGATCGCTGTCAACACGGACTTTTCGCTTGGCGGGATCATCAGCGAAGTCAGCGTACTGCCGGTGTTTATCACGCATCTTCTGTTGGTGTTCATTTTTGCCGTCAAGAATCTTGTGCTCGCATCCTGGCTGCTTTTTTGTTCCGCATTGAGTCGGCGCTCACCATTTTTGACTGCCTTGGTTCCGCCGATCGCCGTGGTCGCACTGGAAAGACTGGTGTTTGGGTCCAGCTACATAGGCGTGTTCCTCGCCAGTTTGTCGATGGATGTTGAATATGAAATCACTGCTTGGAGTACGACGTCAGCGGTCGACCTACTGCGGTCCTTTGTCACCGTAACTCCCATGCAGTTTCTCAAAATTGTTATCGTCTCGGGGGCGCTACTGTGGGGCACCATTTGGTTGCGCAATCGTCGCTATGAGCTGTAAGTGAAAGTCGTTAAACTTTTGGAAAGGAAGATCGCCATGGATATCACCTATACACGCCGACAATTCACCACCAACGGACTCGGAAAACGGGAAGGCCCGTTTTCCGCACCTTTGGGATATTTTCTGTTCGTCGAAGCCGCTTGTTATTTTGGTGTCTTGCCTCCGTTCAGTATGATCAACAAAACCTTAAGCCAGGGACGTCTCATCAGCGCGGATAACGCCGTGCTGGAGTGGGAGCCGCGTCGGATCAACCGCCTTCACTATGAAGAGTTAAAGGATTCGCTGGAACAGAATCCCAGTTGGGGGGGCGAAGTGGACGATGCCTTTCGCGGCAGCCGAAAGTATTGGGAGCGTTGGGCTATCCTGCGGTCGGTGGAAAAGATGTCGGCCTATAGTTGAGGTTAAGGTTCTCATTTTTTCTCGCTCAGATGCGTGTTCCCCGAGTCGCTACGCAACCCGCTGTACTCGCATTGCCAGTAATTGCCGTGTTGTTGATTATGGCTTACTGGTCAATACGAATGCTTTTCGTCAAGCGAGATCCTGCTTTCCCGGTGAGTCAGCCGTAGTTTCTCAACGCTTTAGCGGAATAGAGACAGTAGTAAATGCAGTGCGAAACGAGCTCTAATAAATTGTTCCCGAGCGACAAGGGCAAATTGTAATAACCTTTGCTTGCGCAAACGCCACGCCAATTCAACTTGGCGCGAGAACAAGGGCGTTACGCTTCTAAATAGTCCTAACAAATTAAATAAAAATATTAGGAAATAAGCTATGCAACAACTTCACGTAGTCCGAGTAAGCTTAATGAGAGTAGTCTATTTTCTGACTTTTGTTGCATTAGTTAGTTGGTGGCCCGATTTATTTGCTCACGACGGAACTTGGAGCCCTATGGGAGGAGTTGGAGTATCATTTTATGCCGTGCTATCAATACTAGGGAGCCTCTGAATAATACCAATGCGGCTCTGGCTTACAGGGCGGTCCGCAATCAAGGCGCACTTGTGAAGGCATAGTGGTTCTATGTCGAGCAAGTGCA
>JBBDIU010000100.1:0-18840 GCA_040880205.1 Cellvibrionaceae bacterium | reverse complement strand
TTGCGAACCGGCCTGTAAGCCAGAGGCGCATTGGTATTATTCAGAGGCTCCCTAGGTTTGAAGGAGATTGTAAGCGGGCAGCCTTCTCGGTAGAGCTATTCAAAGTTTCTCAGAAAAGATCATCCGGGTCTGTTTCGCCTTCGTTCGTGGTGGGCACAAAAGAGCTGCCCGACCCCCCCCGTTGCGGTACATCTTCCGTTTTGAAGACTTCAAAAATAGCGTCGGGATCGCTGGCATCGGTGCGTAAACCGGTTTCGCTGTTAATTCTCACGCTGACAATTCCCGGCGGTTGTTCGCGGGTCTTTTCCGGTACGCCACGCAAGGCGGTTTCCATGAATTCTATCCAAATGGGCAATGTCGCATTGCTACCAGCTTCACTGCTACCCAGTGGCGTGTTGTCGTCGAAACCCATCCAGGTGGTGGCCACGATACTTTGGTTGTAGCCTGAAAACCACGTATCGACGCTATCGTTTGTGGTACCGGTTTTACCCGCCAAATCGTTGCGGCCAAGGCTTCTTGCCCGCCTGCCCGTTCCTTCCTTGACCACGTCCTTGAGAATATTGTCCATGATATAGGCGGTGCGTTCATCTAGCACGCGGGGAGCCATCGGTGGACGCTCGGTGGCGATTGTTTCCCGTCGAGTGTCGGTCAGCATCGCGGCAAAGTCGGCTTCGAGCCGGGCTTCGAGGTTTTGTGATTCGTTGAGTGTAGTGGGCAATGTCTCTGCCACTGATTCGCCGATGGGGGCCGCGGCATCCGCCTGCAAGGCATTGATAATCTCCAGATCTTCGCACTCCTTACAGACCGTAAGCGGTTTCTCTTCAAAAAGGACCTGGCCGCTTAGGTCTTCAATGCGTTGAATAAAATAGGGGTCCACTTTGTAGCCGCCATTTGCAAACACTGTATAGCCTCTGGCAACGGCCATCGGTGTCAATACGTGGCTTCCAAGCGCCAGGGTTAAATCCTTCGGCAACGCGGATTCGTCAAAACCGAAGCGGTCCATCTCCCGTATCGCGGTGTACACCCCCATGGAATCAAGCAGCCGAATGGCGATGTAGTTGGTGGACTGGTAAAGACCCTTGCGCAAGCGCGTGGGGCCGCTGAATTTGCCGCCGTAGTTTTCGGGCCGCCAAACTTTTTCCAGCGCACTGTCGTACTTAACAATAGGTGCATCGTTAATGATGGATGCGGCGGTGTAGCCGTTGAGCAATGCGGCGGTATAGATGAAAGGTTTGAAATTGGACCCCGGTTGGCGCCGGGCCTGTATGGCGCGGTTAAAATTGCTCAAGGAAAAATCAAAACCACCGACCAGGGACAGCACTGCCCCGTTGTCCGGATTTAGCGCCACCATGGCTCCCTGGGCTTCGGGTATCTGCGAGAGTTGCCACTGGCCACTGGCCTGTTCGCGCAGTCGAACAACACTTCCCAACTTCAGCAGGTCTTTGGCCCGCGCCGGGGTGCCCTCCCAAGGTATGTTGACAATGAGCCCGTCTTTCATGACCGCTTCCATCGAATCGCCGGCGGTAGTCAGCACTATCGCGGGGTACAAGCCCCCGTAGCTGGGAATCGAATCGAGCTCCGCGATCCACGGATCAAGATTGAGGTGGCGAGCAGCAGCGGGCTGGCCCGTTTGGTTTTCGTTGCTAGCCGCAGTTCTGTCCGGATAAAGCGCATAGAGGTGTTTCGGTACCTTCTCCTCCTGCGCATCTTCGCTCAAGCGATGGAACTGGGGCAGCAACACCAAATCGGGGTCGCGATAACCGTGCCGGCGATCATAGGCCAGCAAGCCGTTGATCACAGCTTTTTGGGCAGCCTCCTGCATCCGGCTGTCCACGGTTGTAATGACCCGGTACCCGGCAGTGTAGACTTCGTTGCCAAAACGGCTGACCATTTCTCGCCGAACCATTTCGCCCACGTAGGGGGCGTTCAAGTCGAGATTCAGGCCGTGATAGCTGGCCGTCACAGGCTCCTGTACCGCCGCTGTGTAACTGGCTTCGTCCACATAGCCGAGCCGGTACATGCGCCCCAGTATCCAGTCTCGCCGCTTCTGGGCGCGTTCGGGGTTGTCGATGGGGTTTGAGTCGCTGGGACGTTGCGGCATGTGGGCAATCATCGCCCATTGGGCAAGGTTCAGTTCCGATAGGTCCTTGCCATAGTAAACCCTTGCCGCGGCACGGACCCCATAAGCTCGGTGACCAAAGGGGATCTTGTTTATATACAGTTCCAGAATCTCGTCTTTTTCTAATTCTTTTTCGATCTTAAGCGCGAGGAAAAGCTCTTTGATTTTCCGAATCAGCGTTTTCTCAAAGGAGAGGAAGAAATTTTTGGCCACTTGTTGCGTGATGGTGCTGCCGCCGGTTTGGGTTTCGCTTTGCAGCAGCATTTGCGAGGTGGCCCGCAACAAACCCCTGATGCTGACTCCGTTGTGCGAATAAAATCGATCATCCTCCGCTGCGAGAAAAGCCCTTACCAACAAGGGCGGTGCATCCTCGAATTCGATGGGAATGCTGCGCTTCTCTCCATACTCCTGGATTAGCTTATTATCAATTGAGTAAATTCTTAACGGGGTCTCAAATTTGTACTCCCGCAACGTTTCAACGGCGGGCAAATTGGGACTAAGGTATAGAGACAGTCCGAACCAACCGGCCAGGGAGCCGCTGACACCCGCTAAAAGGACCAAAAGGCAGATTGTAATGGATGAGCGGTTAATTGACATTTTTTCCAAGGTAATTAATGGGTTAGAGCAGCTTTTTCACGAAGTATGGGCATTATACGGACTTTTTGACGGATTACCTATCCGCATGGCTGTTGCGCGGCTGAGTTAAGGTGCTATAACATCAATCAACCATAAGTCTCGGAATTTGATGGAAAAATGGGAATCTTCGACTTTTTAGAACAAAAAACCAAGCCGGTCGTGGGTCTAGATATTAGCTCGACTTCAGTGAAATTGTTAGAACTGAGCCGTCAGGGCGACCGCTTCCGGGTGGAGAGCTATGCGGTCAAGGCGCTGCCTCCCAACGCTGTGGTGGAAAAGAACATCAACGAGTTGGAAGCCGTGGCGGAGGTCATTCAGTCGCTCATGCAGCTGGCCAAATGCAAAACCAAGAACGCGGCGGTAGCCGTGGCCGGGTCGGCGGTCATCACCAAATTGATCGAGATGCCGGCTGGGCTAACCGACGATGCCATGGAGACCCAAATTACCCTGGAAGCCGACCAGTACATTCCGTACCCCCTGGAGGAAGTGGCGATTGATTTTGAGGTCCAGGGCGTGTCCGAGCGCAATCCCGACCAAGTCGACGTGTTGTTGGCCGCCTGCCGCCGGGAGAACGTTGACCTGCGGGTGGAAGTTCTGGAGTCGGCCGGGCTGCACGCGAAGGTCGTGGACGTGGAAGCCTACACAATGGAGCGGGCCTTCTCCCTGATCGCCGAGCAGTTGGAGGATCAGGAAGATCAGGTGGTCGCGGTCGTGGACATAGGCGCGACGATGACTACCTTGAGCGTTCTGGTCGATGCCAAGACTATCTACACGCGTGAACAATTGTTTGGTGGCAAGCAGTTGACCGAGGAGATTCAGCGCCGATATGGACTTTCCACCGAGGAAGCCGGGCTTGCCAAGAAGCAGGGTGGTTTGCCCGACGATTACGAGAGCGAAGTATTGGAACCGTTTAAAGATGCAGTAGTACAACAGGTGACGCGCTCCTTGCAGTTCTTTTTTTCCTCCAGCCAGTACAACGATGTGGACCACATTGTGCTCGCCGGCGGCGTCGCTTCCCTCGATGGTCTGCCGGACCTTATTGAAGAAAAGCTCGGGACACAAACCAGTGTCGCCAATCCTTTCGCCAACATGTCCGTCGCTCCCCGGGTTAACGCCGTGGCATTGGCCAACGATGCGCCTTCCCTAATGATCGCGACCGGACTCGCGCTGAGGAGTTTCGACTAATGGCAAGAATCAACCTACTGCCCTGGCGCGACGAAGAGCGCCAGGAGAAGAAGAAAGAATTTTTTACGGTACTGGGAGGGTTTGCGATATTGGGACTGTTGTGCAGTTACGTTTGGGTGAGCACTGTGCAAGCTTCAATTGACAATCAGAATGGCCGCAACAGCCGTTTGCAGACCGAAATTGACGCGTTACAAAAACAAGTCGCGGAAATTCAAGAGTTAAAAGAACGCCGTGCCCAGTTGTTGGATCGGATGCGAGTCATCCAGGATTTGCAAGGGACTCGCCCAGTCATCGTCCGCTATTTCGACGACCTGGCGCGGTCGGTTCCTGATGGCGTCTATCTTACGAGCGTTACGCGCAAAGGCGACCAGATCAGTATTAATGGGATCGCGGAATCCCACAGCCGTATTTCAGCCTTCATGAGAAACCTGGATGACTCGGATTGGTTCAACGACCCCAATATGGGCACCATATCGGCCGCCACCGACGAAGGTGAACTGGCGCAACGATTTACCATGAGTGTCGCCGCCGCGGTGCCGTTGCAGGATGAAGCCGAGGGAGGTAACTGATATGGCCTTGGCAGATACTATAGAGCAGATCCAAAATATCGATTGGACCGATGTTGATCGAATCGGGGTATGGCCTGTTACCGTCAGAGCCGCGCTTTGGTTGTCAGCGGTTGTGGTTATCTTTGCCGGTGCTTACTTTGTTTTTATCAAGGACATGAACCTCGAACTGCAGCGGGCCGAGCAGCAGGAGCAGCAGTTACGCACAAGTTTCGAATCCAAAGCGCTTGAAGCGGCAAACCTGGAAGAACTCAAGCAACAGATGGCAACCATGGAGAAAACTTTCGAAGGTCTGGTTTCGCAACTGCCCAGTGAAACGGAAGTGCCCGGATTAATCGAGGATATAGAAGAAAAAGGCGCTGCCGCTGGCCTCAATATCTACGCCAGTGACTTTCGCGAAGAGCGCGCCGCGGAGTTTTACGTGGAAAAACCCATTCAAATTCGGGTGCGGGGAAACAACTACCACGACTTGGGGGGCTTTGTCAGTGGTATTGCTGGTATGCCCCGTATCGTCACTCTACACGATTTTGAAATTGGCCCCGCGGGCGGCGGTGGGCTCGATATGACGATCATGGCAAAGACATATCGCTACAAGACGCAGGAAAACTAGAAGAATGAAGACGACTCTGCTGATTTGGACAAAGCTGATTCCGACATTGTTGGTTCTGTCGCTGGCCGGGTGCTCGTCCTCCAGCGATCAACAAGACCTGACCGACTTTATCAACGAAACGAAAAGACGTCCGACTGGCCAAATTGAGCCGATGCCGTCTTTCCCGGCATACGAAGCCTATGAATATAGCGCGTCTCGTTTGCGCAATCCTTTTGAGCGGCCGGTTATCAACGAACAAAATATCATCGTGGGATCGGGCGATAATGTTAAGCCCGATCTGGACCGTCCTCGCGAACTTCTGGAAGAATACAATTTTGCTTCCCTGAATATGGTTGGGACTTTTGAAAAAGACGGCACTTTGTGGGCACTGATAGATGATGGGCAAGGTCAAGTGCATCCAATCACGGAAGGTAATTATCTGGGCAAAAACCACGGCAGAGTGGTATCGGCGCGACGAACACATATAAATGTGATTGAGATCGTCACCGACGGTCTTGACGGTTGGATAGAGCGGCCGCGGTCATTGAAATTAAAAGAGAAGGAATAACCGGTCATGTTAACTACACAAAAACGAGTCTCCCGGAAAATGCATTTATTGGGGCTGCTGTGTTTGGGGCTGGGGGCGGGACCAATCGCCGCGAATACTCTGGACGATGTAAGGTTTTCCACGCTGCCTGGAGATCGGTTTGAAGTACGAATGCAGTTTTCCGAGGCGCCGCCCGAGCCCGAGGGCTACACTATTGAACGGCCGGCCCGAATCGTTTTGGATTTTCCCGACGTACGTAGCGCGCTGTCGACAAATCGGTTTCCGCTCTCCATGACCAACGCCGAAAGTGCCATGGTGTTGGAGGGGGACGGTCGTACGCGATTAATTATCAATCTTGCCGAGCTTACCTCTTATAATTCCCGCGTGGAGAGCGGCAACGTTTACATCATTGAAGTGGGCGCGCAACAGGCAGCGGATGCTCGCCCGGTGGCAAGCGGGGCTAATCCGCCGATGTCAACCGCCGTAGTCGCGCAGGTCGATTCGGGGGCTCAAACTGCTGGCGGGCGCGGCGCTGGTCAGGGACTCGCCGAAATAACCGGGATCGATTTTCGGCGCGGGGATAAAGGGGAGGGGCGTGTCATTATTAGCCTTTCCAATCCCCGGGTCAGTGTTGATATGCAAGAGTCAGGCGGCGTTATCGAATTGAATTTCGACGGCACCCGGTTGCCGGGCAATTTGGCCAACCGTTACGACGTGGTCGACTTCGCCACGCCTGTGAAGTATGTGGATGCGGATAATCAGGCCTCCGGTGCACAAATCAGCGTGGAAGCGACAGGCGAGTACGACTATCTGGCGTATCAGACCGATAGAGAGTACGTCATCAGCATCGAACCCCTGACGCCCCGTGAAATCGAACAACGAGAAAGTCGTTTTGCCTACACGGGCGAGCGCATTTCACTTAATTTCCAGGACATCCCAGTCCGCTCGGTATTGCAGATCATTGCGGATATGACCGACTTGAACTTGGTTACCACAGATACAGTAACGGGCAACGTCGCATTGCGTCTGGACAACGTGCCATGGGATCAGGCGCTGGACGTGGTTCTTCGAACAATGGGGCTGGACAAACGCCAGGACGGCAATGTATTGCTGGTCGCTCCCGCGGCTGAAATCGCCGAACGTGAACGCCAGGAACTCGAGACATTGAAGCAGTTGCAAGAGCTGGCGCCGTTGCGAACGGAATACATCAGAATTCGCTATGCGAATGCCCGACAGTTATTCGATTTGTTTGAGGGCAGCGGCGGGGGTCAAGGGGGCGGATCTGGCGGAGGTTCCACCGGCAGCATTTTGTCCGAGCGCGGCCAGGCCATCGTTGATGAGCGGACTAACTCAATTATCTTGACCGACACCGAAGAGAAAATAGCTCAGTTCAGGCGGTTGGTGGATCAAATTGATATACCGGTCCGCCAAGTGATGATCGAAGCGAGAATCGTGATTGCAAATACTGATTTCCGCAAGGAGATGGGCGTTCGCTGGGGTGGCGACGGGTTCAATCTGGCCAGGGGGAACCGCCATCTTCATGAGTGGGGCGGTGATCTCGGCGTTCTCGAAGAGCGTGGCCCTTTCGGGCATTTCGTGCCCGAAGACCCCACGGATCCCTCGTCGCTCGATGAGCGTGATCTAAATGACTCCTTAATTGTTGACCTGGGTGTAGCAAACCCCGCTGGTAATTTCACCTATGCTTTCTTTAGCGATAATGTTTTCCTGGAGCTGGAGCTGTCGGCGTTGCAAGACAGCGGCAGCGCGGAGATAGTATCCCAGCCGAAGGTGATTACGGGCGACAAACAACAGGCGTCGATCGAAAGTGGTACTCAGATTCCCTATCAAGAGGCTTCGGCGAGTGGCGCCACAACCACTTCTTTCCAGGAAGCCGTCCTGAAGCTTCAGGTAACGCCGCAGATCACGCCGGATAACAACATCATCATGGATTTGGTGATAAATCAGGACTCCGTGGGCGAACTGACGTCCGGCGGTATTCCCACAATCGACGTTACCCAAATTGAAACCCAAGTGTTGGTTGCCAATGGCGAAACGGTTGTACTCGGTGGCATTTATCAAACTGAACGACAGGAAGGGGTTACCAAAGTGCCTTTTCTCGGTGATATTCCCTATCTTGGGCGCCTGTTTAAGCAGGACGTCGAGAGACAGAATAAACGCGAACTGCTGATCTTTATTACGCCCTCAATCATGGCCGAGACAATTGTCCGCTAAGTCGTGACCAAGGTCGAACCCACCCCCATTATCCTGGGCGGCCCCATGGGGGCCGGCAAGTCCACAATTGGTCGAATGGTGGCCAACCTTTTATCCCTCGATTTCAGGGATACCGATCACATAATCGAAAAGCGTACCGGCGCGGATATTCCCTGGATATTCGATGTTGAAGGCGAATCGGGATTCCGTGACCGCGAGGCGGCCGTTCTCAAGGAGACGCTTGCCTCCAGCGGTTTTGTGCTGGCCACTGGTGGCGGAATTGTAACCCGGGAAGCAAACCGCGCTCTGCTGAAGCAACATGGGCCGGTTGTCTATTTGACCGCCGACATTGAGCATCTTATTGAGCGCACGGCACGGGATAAAAAACGACCCCTGTTACAAGTGGAGAACCCACGGGAGCGGATTGCCGAGCTGTTCAAGGCTCGCGATCCGCTATATCGGGAAGTGGCCACCTGTATTGTCAAAACGGACCGGCGCTCACCCAAGCTAGTCGCCGAGGAAATCGTTCGCAAATTGCAGTGACTCCAATCATCAAGTTGTGCGAAACGTTCGTCCCCCCGCTGTGTTAAAATCGCGTTTTCTTCCCTGGCAAGAGTGTGCCAATGCATACAGTCGAGGTGGATCTCGGCGATCGCCGCTATCCCATTTACATCGGCCCCGGAGTGCTAAACGACGGAAGCTTGCTGCACCCCCATATTCGGGGCAAGCAGGTATGCATCGTCACCAATACGACGGTTGCGCCCTTGTACCTTGGGCCGGTGCAAGCCGCGCTTGCCGGTTACCAAGTGGCCGTGGTCGAGTTGCCCGACGGTGAGCAGCACAAAAACCTACTAACGCTTAACCAGATTTACGATGCGCTGCTGGCTGCTGGCCACCACCGCACCACCACCCTGATCGCCCTGGGAGGCGGTGTCGTGGGAGATATGACTGGCTTTGCGGCGGCCACTTACCAGCGCGGCGTCGATTTCATTCAAATCCCCACGACCTTGTTGGCACAGGTGGACTCATCGGTAGGCGGCAAAACCGGTGTCAATCACGCCTTAGGCAAGAATATGATTGGCGCCTTTCATCAGCCGCGGGCCGTTATCGCCGACACCGCGGTTTTGGGTAGTTTGCCAAAACGGGAATTTGCCGCTGGGCTGGCCGAAGTTGTCAAATATGGCTTGATCGCGGACACCGGCTTCTTTGCCTGGCTCGAGACGGAACTGGACGCCTTGTTGAACCAGGACCCGGATGCGCTGGCTTATGCGATTGAGCGATCCTGCGCGATCAAGGCGGATATCGTCGCTCGGGATGAGCGCGAGACAGGCATACGTGCTTGGCTCAATCTGGGCCACACTTTTGGTCACGCCATCGAAACGGCCCAGGGTTATGGCAACTGGTTGCACGGCGAAGCCGTCGCGGCTGGCATGATAATGGCACTTGACCTTTCGCGTCGGCTCGGCTGGCTCGACCGGTCGGTTCAGCAGAGGCTGCAGGTGATGCTCTCCCGCATCGGTCTGCCAAATCGCCCGCCGCAAATAGATGAGGCACGCTTTATCTCCCTGATGGCGGGGGATAAAAAGGTGCTCGACGGGAAAATTCGCCTGGTATTGTTGGAGGACATCGGGCGTGTCGTGGTGACCACTGATGTCCCTCGGGCCTTACTGAAGGCGACACTGAACTCAATGATGGCAGTGGACGCCGCGGGTTAGTGGGGAAGTACGCCTTATGCGCGCTGTCGAACACCAAAAATCCCAACAAGCCGCCGCCGGTTATCTCGAATATTTCGGCTTTGCTTCCGATCCTTTTGAAGCTACCCGTTGGCCTTTTTTTAACAGCACATCGCGCGATGAACTCCTCGACCAGCTAGTGCAGTACTGCGAATCCAAGCGCGGTGCGGTGGCAGTGGTGGGCGAATCCGGGGTCGGAAAATCCTGTCTGCGGCTAGCCCTTGGCGAGAGGCTGGAGGGGAAGGCCAAACTGTGCACCGTCGAAGTCCCGCTGCTTTCCAATGCCGAGTGGGTGTTATTTCAACTCGCGCAGCAATTCGGGGTGCGTAGCAACGGCTCAAGTGCCTCGGCCAGAATTCAAGCCATTCAGAATGTTGGCCGACAGTCCGCCCCGGACAGCGTAATTGTTATTGACGACGCCCACAATCTTGACGACGACTCGCTGGACATGATTTTGGCGTTGGCGGGGGCCGACCACGGCTCGACGTGTCTTGTCCTGTTTGCCGAGCCGGAACTAATCGGCCGCTTGGCGCGCCTGGACAAGAAGCACACGGAACCACGAATCATGGCGTTGAAAGCCCTGACCGAGGAGGAACTGGCTGATTACCTGCGTTTTCGTCTGGACACGGCGGGTTTTGATGGGGCCTTTCCCTTTGGGGCGGATGAACTCTACGCGCTGTGGGAAGTGTCTCAGGGAGTGCCCGCCGCCGTCCACGATCGCGCGCGGGAAGTTCTTGCGAATATCTCAATTCCGCCTCCCCAGCCAAGGTCCCTGGGTCTACCGAAGGGCCATGTCGGTGTCCTGGTTGCGTTGGTCGTCGGTTTAATGATCGCGCTGTTTTATCGCAGCGCCGAGCAAGCGCAACAACCTGTGGGTACTACCGCAGGCAACGCGGCAGGCGATAATGCCACGCCAGATGATGGTGTCGGCGGGGCGGCGGTCAGCGCTATCCAGGCGCCCGAGCGAACGCTTGAGCGAAGCCCCACCGAAGCAACAATGTCGCCGAGAGAACCCACTAATGATTCCAGCGCCGAACACGCGCCCCCGGGGCCGGGATTTTCCGCTGACAATCAGGTTGCGGGCAGTGAAATCGAATCGGGTGGTTTGGTCGACATGTCTGCGTCCAGCCCGCCCGCAACGACTCCGGCCCGAGAATCAGCGAGCGGTATTAGCTCGGAGGAGGAAGCGCTGTTGGCTCGTTTGCCCGAGCATTTTACCTTGCAAGTGTTGGCTAGCAGCTCCAGGGAAGCGGTCGATGACTTTGTGCGCCGTCAGCCCAACCGCAATGAACTGACGGTGTTTACCGCGCGTCGCGAAGGCAAGCTCATGCACATTGCGGTATACGGTGACTTCGTGACCGTGGAAGCGGCGCGTTCCGCGGTTGCCAGCTTGCCTGAAGAGCAACAGCGCTCCGGTCCCTGGCCCCGTTCACTGGCCACTGTGCAGGCCGATATTCGCCAGCTCCGGGGACTTTAAGGTGGCCACAAAGGTCTAAATCCCGGGCGCCTTGAGCCGGCTCCAGGTCTATATAGACTTTAATCATTTGAAGTAACACGTTGATTTAAAAGATTTTTTTAACAGCTTGCCAAGATGAGCGCCAGCAGGTACTATCTGCCGCCCATTTTGAAACCAAGCCCCTCCAACAGGGGCTTTTTTGTCTGGGTTGGGGCTATTCCATGAGGAAGTCCCGTTGCTGACCGATCATCACAGGACTGGTAATCGACCTGACACAGCTACAGCTGCCTAGCTCGGTTGTGATCGCATCCGTACGCAAACCGAAGTCCGCCTACTCACTCCGCAAAGCGTCCAGGACGTCCGGGAAGCAACGGACCCGGCGGGGAAAACGGGACACTGCCAGCGCCGATCATCGAGTAGCCGCTTTGAGTCGGAAAACCATGACCCTGGAAATATGACCCCTGGAAGAAGAGAAGCCATGACCACCGGGCTGTACAACATCGACGAATTCAAGGACAACTGCGGATTCGGTTTGATTGCGCACTTGCAAGGTGCTCCAAGCCATCGCCTGTTGCAAACCGCAATAGAGGCCCTCACCTGCATGACCCATCGCGGCGCCGTCGGTGCCGATGGAAAAACCGGCGACGGCTGTGGCTTGTTGTTGCAAAAGCCGGACGGCTTCTTTCGCAAAGTTGCCGCTGACGAGTGCGGCGTCGAACTGGCCGCCCAGTACGGCGTGGGCAGCGTCATGTTGAGCCGTGATGCGGACAAGGCCGCGCGGGCCAGGGACATTGTCGCCGAGGAATTGGTGGCTCAGGGTTTGTCGGTGGCGGCCTGGCGTGCGGTTCCCACCAATGCCGGTTGTCTGGGCTCCATCGCATTGTCGACCCTGCCCGAATTCGCCCAGGTGTTTGTCAATGCCGAGGGTGTTGGCGATGGCAAGTTGGCGGCAAAACTGTTCGTAGCGCGGCGTAAGGCGGAAATCCGCCTGGCCGACGATCCGGATTTCTACGTGGCCAGTCTCAGCGCCAAGGTCGTTTCCTACAAGGGCCTGATGATGCCCGTGGATTTGCCCAAGTTCTTTTCGGACTTGGCCGACCCCCGCCTGGAAACGGCCATTTGCGTATTCCACCAGCGCTTTTCCACCAACACCATGCCCAAGTGGCCCCTGGCCCAGCCTTTTCGGTTGCTGGCCCACAATGGCGAAATAAACACCATCATGGGCAACCGCAACTGGTCACTGGCGCGCACGCCCAAGTTCCAGACCGACTTGCTGCCCGAACTGGCGGAAATCGCCCCCCTGGTCAATCGCACCGGGTCGGATTCGTCCAGCCTGGACAATATGCTGGAAGTGCTGCTGACCGGTGGCATGGAGTTGTACCGGGCCATTCGCATGCTGGTGCCACCGGCTTGGCAGAATGTCGAACACATGGACCCGGATTTGCGGGCCTTCTACGAATTCAATTCCAAGCACATTGAGCCGTGGGACGGTCCCGCCGGGCTGGTGATCACCGATGGCCGCTACGCCGTGTGTACCCTGGACCGCAACGGGCTGCGTCCCTCGCGCTGGGTGATTACCAAGGACAATCTGATTACCGTGGCCTCGGAAATCGGCGTCTACCGCTATCAGCCGGAAGATGTGGTGGCCAAGGGCCGCCTGGGACCAGGGCAGATCCTGTCGGTGGATACCGCTACCGGCCAGTTGCTACACACCGAGGATGTGGACGACCTGCTCAAGGCCGGCAGTCCCTACCGGGAATGGCTGGACAAGAATGCCTTGCGGATCGAAACCAGCTTGCACGACGACGTGGCGGAATGTCCGGTTCAACCGGCCCAGCTCAATACCTATATGAAGATGTACCAGGCCACGCTGGAGGAACGCGAGCAGGTCATGCGACCGCTGGTATCCAATGGCCAGGAAGCCACCGGTTCCATGGGCGATGACACCCCCATGGCTGTTCTATCCCAACAGCAACGGCCCTTATACGACTATTTCCGTCAGCAGTTTGCCCAGGTTACCAACCCGCCTATCGATCCCCTGCGGGAAGCCATTGTCATGTCCCTGGAAACCTGCCTGGGACGCGAGGAGTCGGTTTTCGAGCAGACCGAAATCCATGCCAATCGGGTTATTCTGGGCTCGCCAGTGCTGTCGCCGGCCAAATTTGCCGCGATTGAAGGAATCGACCGGCCGGGCTATGAAGTGGCGCGGTTCTCTTTGCACTATGATCCGTCCCGGCAGGATTTGCGCGGCGCCATTGAAGCCTTGACCCAGGCCGTTGTGGACCAGGTGCGTGGCGGCAAGGTGATGATGATTCTGTCCGATGCCGGTCTGGAACAAGACCGCCTGCCTATCCACGCCTTGTTGGCGGTGGGCGCCGTGCACCACCGCCTGATCGGCGAAGGCTTGCGTTGCGAAGCCAACCTGCTGGTGGAAACCGGCACGGCGCGGGACCCACATCAGATTGCGGCCCTGATCGGCAATGGCGCGACCGCGGTATACCCTTATTTAAGCTATGCCATGGTGGACGACCTGATCGCCAAGGACGAGTTGGTCATCGACCGCGAAAAAGCCTTCAAGAACTACCGCAAGGGCATCAACAAAGGCTTGATGAAGATCTTGTCCAAAATGGGTATCTCCACGGTCGCCTCCTATCGCGGGGCGCAACTGTTTGAGGCGGTTGGACTTGACCGGGACATTATTGACCTGTGTTTCACCGGCACCGCCAGCCGTATTCAGGGCGCGAGTTTCCGCGACCTGGAGCAGGATCAGGCAGCCCTGGCCGAACAGGCCTGGATCGAGCGACGTCCAATCAGCCCCGGCGGCTTGCTGAAATTCGTGCACGGCCAGGAGTACCACGCCTTCAACCCCGACGTGGTACACGCCCTGCACAAGGCCGTGACCACCGGCGATTACAGCGCGTGGCGCGACTGCGCGGCGCTGATCAACGATCGCCCCGTCGCCACTCTGCGCGACTTATTAGTATTGCGCTCGGACACTCAACCGATTCCGCTGGATCAGGTGGAGCCCATCGAAGCCATCCTCAAGCGTTTTGATTCCGCCGGTATGTCCCTGGGGGCCTTGTCGCCGGAAGCGCACGAAGCCCTGGCCGAGGCGATGAACACCATCGGTGGTCGCTCCAACAGCGGGGAAGGCGGGGAGGATCCGGCCCGCTACGGCACGATTAAATCCTCCAAAATCAAGCAGGTGGCATCCGGCCGATTTGGGGTCACCCCCGAATATCTGATCAATGCCGAAGTCATCCAGATCAAGATTGCCCAGGGCGCCAAGCCAGGCGAAGGCGGTCAATTGCCCGGCGGCAAAGTCAACGAACTCATCGCGCGGCTCCGTTATTCGGTGCCCGGCGTAACCTTGATTTCGCCGCCGCCACACCACGACATCTACTCCATTGAGGACCTGGCGCAGCTGATTTTCGACTTGAAACAGGTCAACCCCCAAGCGCGGGTTTCCGTCAAGCTGGTCTCTCGTCCCGGAGTCGGTACCATCGCCGCTGGTGTGGCTAAGGCCTATGCCGACCTGATTACCATCTCCGGTTACGACGGCGGCACCGCGGCCAGTCCGCTGACTTCCATTCGCTACGCCGGTTCACCCTGGGAACTGGGCCTGAGCGAAACCCATCAGACCCTGTGCGCGAATGATTTGCGGGGCAAGGTGCGGGTGCAAACCGACGGCGGTTTGAAAACCGGCCTGGACGTGGTGAAGGCTGCGATATTGGGCGCCGAGAGCTTTGGCTTTGGCACCGCGCCCATGGTGGCCTTGGGTTGCAAGTATCTGCGTATTTGTCACCTGAACAACTGCGCCACGGGTGTCGCCACGCAAAATGACGTGCTGCGTCAGGACCACTATCGCGGCACGGTGCAAATGGCGATCAACTTTTTTCGCTTCGTGGCGGAGGACACCCGGGAGATCATGGCCACCCTTGGCATCGCCAAATTGGAAGATCTGGTTGGCCGGGTTGACCTGTTGGAACGCCTGGAGGGTGATTCCGCCAAGCAGCACAATCTGGACTTGAGTCCGATTATTTACACCGACGAATTCCTGCAATCCAAACCGCAAACTTGTCGCCAGGAACGAAACACGCCGTTTGACAAAGGCGAGCTGGCGGAGCGCATGGTGAGGGATATTCTGCCAAGCATCGAGAAAAAATCCGGTGGCATTTTCGATTATCGCATCACCAACTGTGATCGCTCCATCGGCGCGCGGCTCAGTGGTGAAATTGCCCGCCGTCACGGCAACAAGGGCATGTGCGAGCAGCCCATTCGTTTGAACCTGACCGGTGTCGCCGGGCAGAGCTTGGGTGTATGGAATGCCGGCGGCCTGGACATTTACCTCGAAGGCGACGCCAACGACTACGTGGGCAAAGGTATGGCGGGTGGTAAAGTCATCATTCGCCCACCCGCCAAATCAAGTTTTCTGGCGCGGGAAACCAGCATTGTCGGCAACACCTGTCTGTACGGCGCCACCGGCGGTGTCCTGTATGCCGCCGGCCAGGCCGGGGAGCGATTCGCTGTGCGCAATTCAGGCGCCGTGGCGGTTGTGGAAGGTGCTGGTGATCACTGCTGTGAATACATGACCGGTGGCATTGTCACTGTGCTGGGCCGCTGCGGCGTTAACTTTGGCGCGGGTATGACCGGCGGCTTCGCCTTTGTGCTGGATGAAGACAACAATTTTAGTGACAAACTCAACCACGAATTGGTGGATATTCAGCGCATCAATCGGGAAGCGTTGGCCGATTATCAAACGCACCTGCGAGAGATCATCACCAGCTACGTTCTGGAAACCGATAGCGCTTGGGGTCGCGAGCTACTCGACAATCTCCGCTCCTGGATTGGCAAGTTCTGGCTGGTAAAAGCAAAGGCCGCGGAACTGGACACTTTATTGGCCACCATAAAATCTCGCACCGAGTAGGCCGATTGGGTGAACCAAGGGCAGTAACCTGAGAACTTTATGAGCAAACGATCAAAAAATGTATTTCAGTTTTTGGACGTGGGGCGCGAAGACCCGGCGAAGAAGTCCATGGGCGCTCGCCAAACTGAATTTGCCGAAATCTATGAACCGTTTACCGACACACAAGTATCCGAACAGTCTCATCGCTGCCTGGATTGCGGCAATCCCTATTGCGAATGGAAGTGCCCGGTTCACAACTACATCCCCAATTGGCTAAAGCTGATTGCCGAAGGCCACGTCATGGAAGCCGTGGAGTTGTGCCATCAAACCAATACCCTGCCGGAAGTCTGCGGCCGCGTGTGTCCGCAGGATCGTCTGTGCGAAGGGGCCTGCACGCTTAATGACGGCTTCGGTGCAGTGACCATTGGCAACGCCGAAAAGTACATAACCGACACCGCCTTCGCGATGGGTTGGAAGCCCGATTTATCCAGCCGGATATGGACCGATAAAAAAGTGGCCGTGATCGGCGCCGGACCCGCCGGGTTGGGTTGCGCCGATGTGTTGGTGCGCAACGGCGTCAAACCGGTGGTGTTTGATCTATATCCGGAAATTGGCGGCCTGCTCACCTTTGGTATTCCCGAATTCAAACTGGAAAAGCGCGTCATGCGCAAGCGGCGGGAAATTTTTACGGAGATGGGCATCGAGTTTCGCTTGAACACCGAAGTGGGCAAGGACGTGCTCATGGAAGATCTGCTCGCCGACTACGATGCGGTGTTCATGGGCATGGGCACTTACACTTATATGAAAGGCGGATTTCCCGGTGAAGACCTGCCCGGCGTGTACGAAGCGCTGCCCTATCTGGTGGCCAATGCCAACCGGCTGTTGGGCTTCGAAAAAGACCCGGCTGATTACATCAACGTCGAAGGCAAGCGGGTGGTGGTTCTGGGCGGCGGCGATACCGCCATGGACTGCGTGCGTACCGCGGTGCGCCAGGGGGCAGCCAGCGTTACCTGTGGCTACCGTCGGGACGAGGAAAACATGCCCGGCTCCCGCCGGGAAGTGGCCAACGCCAAGGAGGAGGGGGTGCAATTCCTGTTTAACCGCCAGCCCATCGCCATTGTCGGTGATTCCGCGGTAAGCGGGGCAAAAATGGTCACTACCGAACTGGGCGAGCCGGATGATAACGGCCGCCGCCGTCCCGAACCGATTCCGGGTAGCGAAGAAATTCTTGAAGCCGACGTGGTCTTGATTGCCTTCGGTTTTCGCCCCAGCCCCGCGGACTGGTTTGCCGATCACTCCATCACTATTAGCGACTGGGGTGGTGTGGTCGCCGAGGAACGCCAGCAATTTGCCTTTCAAACCGAAAACCCCAAAGTGTTTGCCGGTGGCGACATGGTGCGCGGTTCGGACTTGGTGGTTACCGCTATTTGGGAAGGCCGCCAAGCGGCCGAAGGCATTCTCGATTACTTAAAAGTTTAAATAATGCATGGCTGAACTCAAAAACGACCGCCTGCTGCGCGCCCTCCTGCGCCAGCCCGTGGACCGCACGCCGGTGTGGATGATGCGTCAAGCCGGCCGCTACCTGCCGGAATATCGAGCGAGCCGGGAAAAAGCGGGAGACTTCATGGCGCTCTGCGGCAACCCGCAACTGGCCTGCGAAGTCACTCTGCAACCCCTTGAACGCTATCCCCTGGACGCCGCCATTTTGTTTTCGGACATACTGACCATTCCCGATGCCATGGGTCTGGGCTTGTATTTCGAAACCGGCGAAGGTCCGCGCTTCAAAAAACCCCTGCGTAGCGCGGCGGATATCGAAAAGCTCGAAGTGGTAAAAACCGTTGAGCAATTGAGTTACGTTACGGATGCGGTAGCGGTTATTCGCCGTGAGCTCAATGGTCGAATGCCCTTGATCGGCTTTTCCGGCAGCCCTTGGACACTGGCTACCTACATGATCGAAGGTGGCTCCAGCCGCGATTTTCGGCTCGCCAAGCAAATGCTCTACAACCAGCCGGAGGTCATGGATCTGCTGCTCCACAAGCTGGCCGATTCGGTGATTGATTATCTCAATGCGCAGATACGGGCCGGTGCGCAAGCAGTGCAAATCTTCGATACTTGGGGCGGTGCCTTGTCCGCAGCGGCCTACCAGCGTTTTTCCCTGGGCCCCATGCAGCGCATTGTCGAAGGATTGATTAAGGAGCATGAAGGCCGACGCGTGCCGGTCATCCTCTTCACCAAGGGTGGTGGTCAATGGCTGGAATCCATGGCCGGCGCCGGGCCGGATTGTCTGGGGCTGGATTGGACTACCGATATCGGCCAGGCGCGGCGCCGGGTTGGCGACCGCGTTGCGCTGCAGGGCAATATGGATCCGGCCTTACTTTACAGCCATCCCCAGCGCATCCGCGAGGAAGTGGCTTCGATTTTGGCCAGTTTTGGCAAGGGTAGCGGCCACGTCTTCAACCTGGGTCATGGCATTACACCTGAAGTCGACCCCGCCGCGGCCGGGGCTTTCATTGAGGCGGTGGTAGAGTTGTCTCCGCCTTACCATTACTCAGAAGCGCCCAAAACCTGATACTCTGCACTCCTACCCTGTAGTACAGCTAGCCTCTTCTTGTAATATTGGCGGTAGGCAGGCCTGCTGATCTATATTAAATTAACCAGTTGGTCCGTGTGTCGGCTGCGTAAGTGGTGGTATTGGCGATCCGCGGCAAATTATTTTTATCGATAACCCGGGATTCATGGTCGCTCGTAGGGCGGACTCTTGGAGCGGAGTAGTAGTAGGTGGCAATTAAGCAAGTCAAAGTGGACGTCAACGAACTGACGATCGGCATGTTTATCTCGGGCTTGGATAGACCCTGGTCGCAAACCCCTTTTCCCCTGCAAGGCTTTTACATC